>JALTKC010000152.1 GCA_027076245.1 Gammaproteobacteria bacterium | reverse complement strand
GGCGGGCATACGTTTCTGGCTTAAGCCTGAACCACCTCAATGGTTTCATATTCATGTTTAGCCTTACCATCAACCGCACGCTCTTTCCAGGGATCCACCTGAGCAATCTTCTGTGCTTCAAGGAAACGCTGGTAATAATACTTGCGCTTCGCTTCGTCTTTGACAATGGTATCTTCAATGCGGCTGAAACCAATACGCTCTACCCAGGGCGCCGTTCTTTCCAGATAATGGGCATCTTCACGATAGAACTGGATAAAGGCACCGCAGTATTCCAATACTTCTTCTTCCGTTGCGACATTGCATAATAAGTCGGTTGCCCGAACCTTAATACCGCCGTTACCGCCGATATGCAGTTCATAGCCGGAATCCACACAGACCACACCAAAGTCCTTAATGGTTGCTTCGGCACAGTTACGTGGACAACCGGAAACCGCCAGTTTAAATTTATGCGGCATCCAGGAAGCCCAGGTCAGTTCTTCCAGTTTAATACCCAGGGCCGTAGAATCCTGAGTACCAAAACGGCACCACTGTTTACCGACACAGGTTTTAACGGTACGCATGGCTTTACCATAAGCGTGACCGGAAACCATACCGGCTTCATTCAGATCCGCCCAGATTTTAGGCAGCACTTCTTTTTCTACACCATACAGGCCAATACGTTGGCCACCGGTTAAGTGAACATCTTTAATTTCATATTTTTCAGCCACATTGGCAATGGCACGCAGTTCGTCCGGTGTAGTCATACCGCCCCACATTCTGGGGATCACCGAATAACGACCGTCTTTCTGAATATTGGCGTGGGCACGCTCATTAATAAAGCGGGACTGTGGATCATCCTGGGCTTCATTATGCCAGGCACTTTGCACATAGTAGTTGAGTGCCATACGACAGGCCGGACAACCGTCTTCAGTTTTCCAGTTAAGTGCCCGACGTACATCATTAATCGAAGTCAGTTTACGCTCACGGATGGCTTCGCGGACTTCTTCATGGGAATGGTCAGTACATTTACACATGGGCTTGGCTTCAGGTGCTTCGTAGTCACTGCCCAGAGTAAATTCAAGGATCTGTTCTACCAGACCGGTACAGGAACCACAGGAAGCCGAGGCTTTGGTATGGGCTCTGACTTCATCCAGAGTAAACAGTCCTTCGGTAGTAATAGCCTTA
This sequence comes from Gammaproteobacteria bacterium, assembly GCA_027076245.1. GTDB lineage: Bacteria > Pseudomonadota > Gammaproteobacteria > GRL18 > GRL18 > JANELJ01. The sequence continues at coordinate 5,244 of JALTKC010000152.1, read as the reverse complement.
ACAATATCACCCTTACAGACACCGTTACAACCGCAGATTTCAGTATCATCGGACATCTGTCCAATATGATCGCCGCCATGACCGGAATCACCCAGATGAGATTCACCAAAGAGTAATTTATCACGTAAATCGGATATATCCTGACCGGTACGCATTAACTGGAAGTACCAGGCACCTTCCTTGGTATCACCGTATAAGACCGCACCAATGAGTTTATTATTCTGCAGCACCAGCTTTTTATACAATCCGCTGGTGGCATCCTGCATAATCATTTCTTCGGTGTCTTCATTACCGGTAAAGTCACCGGCTGAGAACAGATCAATACCTGTTACTTTTAACTTGGTAGAAGTGACCGAGCCTTCATACAGGCCGATACCCATATGGGCCAGGTGATTGGCACAGACTTTAGCCATTTCAAATAAGGGTGCCACCAGGCCGTAAGTATTGCCGCGGTGCTGCACACATTCACCCACAGAATAAATACGTGGATCATAAGTCTGCAGGGTATCATTAACCACAATACCCCGTTCACAATGCAGTCCGGCTTTTTGAGCCAGTTCAATATTAGGACGAATACCTACGGCCATAACCACCAGATCGGTATCCAGAGAGGAACCGTCAGCAAACTTGATGCCCGTTACCCGGCCATTACCGGTAATTTCAGCGGTCTGGGCTTCCATACGAAACTCCATGCCCTTTTCTTCCAGGGAGTTTTTGAGCATTTTGCCTGCCACTTTATCCAGCTGACGTTCCATCAGGGTATCACCCAGATGAACCACAGTCACTTTCATACCATGCTGCATCATGCCGTTGGCCGCTTCCAGACCCAGCAGACCGCCGCCGATAACGGTAGCGTGCTTATACTTTTTAGCCGCATCCAGCATGATATCCACATCTTTAATATCACGGAAGGAAATAACGCCTTCCTTATCATGGCCTGGTACAGGAATAATAAATGGGGTTGAGCCTGTGGCAATTAACAGACGGTCATATTCTTCTACGGTGCCGTCTTCAGCGGTAACAGTACGGGCAATTCGATTAATTTCTGTGACTTTTTTGCCCGCATGCAGTTTGATATTATTTTCTTCATACCAGTCCAGAGTATTGAGCATAATATCATCAATGGTCTTTTCACCCGCCAGTACCGGTGAAAGTAAAATACGATTGTAGTTGCCATAAGGCTCATCGCCGAATACAGTAATATCGTACATATCCGGCGCTATTTTAAGCAGCTCTTCAATAGTACGCATACCTGCCATACCGTTTCCGATCATGACCAGTTTTTCTTTCATGTTATGCTCCGTTCTTTAACTCAGGAAGTATTATTTAACTAATTACTAATAGAATAGCACAGGCTGTGCCAACACTTATTTTTAAGTGAAATTTCAACATCTTAAAAACACACAAAAATACTAGGTTATTTGAAATTAAGTTTTGCTCTAAAAAGACGCACTATAACAGTGCATTGCTGGAAGTAAAAGTGATAATTGTCAGGTTTTAATGGTGCAAGGCTTTATGGAAAGGTTTTAGGGGAAGTTATAGTTTAAAGGCGGTTTCGGGAAGCTCTTCGAATTCAACTTCAACGACAGCCTGGAATAGTTGTTCAAGGGTATCAACCCGGGAAAAGTCAATCTGGAGATCGTCAAAGTATTCGGCAATCATAGTATTGAGTTCTTCCTGTTTGCTTTCATCCATGCCCAGATCTTGGGTCAGAGACAGGTAATTGTCCAGCTCATCCAGATCCAGTTCAAATATTTCTGCAATGAGGGCATTCAGGCTCATGGCCATTAGAGCTTTAACTGAGCCTAACTCATTATTTCCTGCCTTAATACACACAATAGACTCCTGGAATACAGCTTTGCTAATTGCCCACACCCTAACCTTCTCCCAGAGGGAGAGGGGACTCTGGATGGACACTTAATTTAGTAACGACTTTATATTTAGTTAACGACTTTATATTTAGTTAACGACTTTATGTTTAGTTAACGACTTTCTTTTTAAATAAGCCTTTAGTTAGCATAAAACCGAACTGAGTGGATTTTGCACGTTCCAGTTGCAGGCATAAGCTGTTTTCACCCTGTCGGACAATGGTGCAGGGAAATTCCGGTGATAAATTATCTTCCCTGTCCTTAATAAACAGCCTTGCATTTTGCTGCAAAAAACTCTCATTTAAATCTTCCTGAACAGATATACAGACACCCCCCAGGCTGATATCAACGGTTATACCGTTAATTTTCCTACCGTCTTCCAAATCGACCCGCACATTACGATTCAGAACAATTCGTTCGCAGACTCTGCGGTCATCATTATTTTGAGTGGATGTATTCATTTTTAGTCATTTAATAGTATTGTTATTATTAACAATATATTAGTTCAAGCAGGAGATTTTACCACCTTTAATTATTCTCCTCTCATTGCTGTATAGATTTCTATAGGGTTTCCACTGGTGTCTGAGGGTGGTTACCCCATTCTGACCAGGAGCCTGCATAGCCTTTAACCTGGTTAAATCCTGCCGCTTTAAGCAGATAGTATGAAAAAGAGGAACGATGATGGCTGTGACAATAGGTCACGACGGTTTTATCCTTATCAAACCCTTTATCACTCAGAGTCTGTTGTAGTTGTTCCATGGGCAGCAGACAAAGATTGTTGTTTCGATCCATAGCGTCGGTCCATTCATAATGAATAGCACCGGGGATATGACCACCCTTCTGGGCAAAATTCTTAGTACCCCGATATTCAGCAAGCGAGCGTGCATCCAGAATCTGAATATCATGATCATCCAGATGTTCCTGAATATACTCCAGGGTAGCCAGCACTGAGGTGTCCTTATTGACCTTAAAGTCGGCTGGAACTGGATGGTTAATGGTATGCTCCAGGGAAAATCCGTTATTGGCCCAGGCAAAAATTCCGCCATTAAGCAGGGTAACCTTGTGGTGACCGGCCAGTTCCAGGGTCCATAATAAACGACCGGCCTTGCCGCCGCCTTCATCATCATAGGCAATAACATGGGTGTCTGCCGAAATCCCTAAAGCCGAGAAAACCTTGCGTAAATGCTCATCATCCGGCACCAGCCCCATAACCGGTTTTTCTGTTTTAACAATATGCCCATAATCCAGATGCACCGCTCCGGGAATATGGTTAGCGGTATAAATATCCCGCTTGCATAAGTCGATAATCAGTAAGTTATTATCATCCAGATGTTGGCTCAGGGTTTGAGCATCAATAATCAGCGGGTATTGGGACATAGAGACTCCAGATCAGTCAATTAATATTTATTATGGGTTTTATAGTGTTTTCAATTATAATGAAGATGCGTACATTAAATGGATTTTACAAGCCCTGTTCAGACTTACTTTATGTCTTTTTATATTCCCCTTATTCTTCTGGTGGCTTTATTGCTCTGGTTAATCCGGATTTATAACCGTTTTGTGCAGTTAAAGAATCAGGTGGATGCCGCCTGGAGTGATATCAGTGTACAGCTTAAACGGCGCCATGATCTGATCCCTAAACTGGTTGACATGGTGCGTCAGTATGCCCGTTATGAAGAAACCCTCCTGGAGCGGATTACGACCTTACGCAGTGAAGGTAAAAATCTGGATGCCATGAGTCAGCCGGATCTGGTCAAAAGCAGTGAGATTGAAAAAAACCTATCTGAACAGCTTAATCGGCTGGTTATTCTGGCGGAAGATTACCCGGACTTGAAGGCCAGTCAGCATTTTATAGCGCTACAAAAAGAATTATCTCTGATTGAAGAGACCATTTCACACGCCCGGCGTTTTTATAATGGTACAGTACGCCTGTTCAATACCCGAATTGACACTTTCCCCGACCTTTTTATTGCCCGTCTGTTTCATTTTAACTACCGGCAGTATTTTCAGCTGGATATCGATGTATGAATACATTAAAAACCCTTTTAATCTTTATCAGCCTGCTTATCCTGTTAAGCACAACAGCACAGGCTGAAGAGGTTATCCGTTCCTTTAAAAGCGATATTCAGATCAATGCGGATGCCAGTCTGACTGTAACAGAAACCATTACCGTACAGGCTGAAGGTCAACAGATAAAACGCGGTATTTACCGGGACTTTCCAACTCGTTACAAAGATCCCTATGGCAATAATTATATCGTTGAATTTCATGTACTGGATGTTTTACGTGATGGTGAGCCGGAAGACTGGCACAGTAAAAATATCAGTAACGGTGTACGTGTTTATATGGGGAGCAAAAACCGCCTGTTAGCGCCCGGAGAATATACCTATACTCTAAGTTATTACACTACCCGCCAACTGGGCTTTTTTAAACAGTACGACGAACTGTACTGGAATGTCACCGGTAACGGCTGGGCCTTTCCTATTGAGTATGCCAGTGCTATCGTACAGTTACCGTCCGGTGTAAATATAGAACAGACTCAAAGTGATGCCTATACCGGTATCAGCGGTGCCCGAGGTAAGGACTTTGAAGTTTCCACTGAGGATAATAACCAACTGTTATTTGAATCTACCGGCACTTTATTACCTGGTGAAGGACTGACCATTGTAGTGGACTGGCCTAAAGGCTTTGTTACAGAACCTACGACGGCTCAGAAACGCCAGTGGTTTATACAGGACAATAAAAACCTGCTGGTGGGTCTGGGCGGTTTAAGCCTGCTGTGGCTGTATTTTTTTCTGGTCTGGAATAAAGTCGGTAAAGATCCGCAAAAAGGGGTTATTTATCCTCGTTATCAGCCACCCAAAGGTCACTCTCCCGCCTCCATTCGCTTTGTTTGCAATATGGCTTATGACAATAAAACCTTTGCAACGGCTCTGGTCAGCATGGCGGTTAAAGGATTTATTAAAATTGAAGATGTAAAAAACAAAGAGTTTGTTATACATAAAACAGAACAAAAAGCTCGGGCAGATAAACTCAATAGTCTTTCCACTGGGGAAGCCGTTATTGCCCGGGATCTGTTTTCTCAGAATGACAGCATTACATTAAAACAGAGCAACCATAAAGTGATCGGCAAGGCAAAAAACAGCCACAAAAAAGTGCTTAAACGGGATTATGAAAAAAAATATTTTAGCACCAATCTACTTTATCAACTGCCCGGCTTATTAATCAGCCTGATTACTTTATTGCTGACTATCTATTCTATTGACTCCGATGCTGAACGAGAACTCAGTGGTTTTCTGATCCTGTGGTTAAGCTTCTGGTCTATTGGTACTTTGCTTTTAATTTATCGTGCTTTTACTCTCTGGCGCTCAATCCA
>JALTKC010000151.1 GCA_027076245.1 Gammaproteobacteria bacterium | reverse complement strand
GTGCAGAACAGGGTAAATTAGATCCGGTTATTGGTCGTGACGATGAAATTCGTCGTACCATTCAGGTTCTGCAGCGCCGTACCAAGAATAACCCTGTATTAATCGGTGAGCCCGGTGTAGGTAAAACCGCCATTATCGAAGGACTGGCACAACGCATAGTCAACGGCGAAGTCCCTGAAGGACTGAAACACAAGCGGATTTTATCTTTGGATATGGGCTCACTGATTGCCGGTGCCAAATTCCGTGGTGAATTTGAAGAACGGTTAAAAGCGGTGCTGAATGATCTGTCCAAACAGGAGGGCAGTATTATTCTGTTTATTGACGAAATTCATACCATGGTCGGAGCCGGTAAAGCGGAAGGCTCTATGGACGCCGGTAATATGCTCAAACCCGCCCTGGCACGTGGTGAACTGCACTGTGTAGGCGCCACCACCTTGGACGAATACCGTGAGTATCTGGAAAAAGATGCCGCTCTGGAACGTCGTTTCCAGAAAGTACTGGTGGAAGAACCTACCATGGAGGACACCATAGCCATTCTGCGCGGCCTGAAAGAAAAATACGAAGTGCACCACGGAGTGGATATTACCGATCCGGCCATTGTTGCGGCAGCAACCCTGTCCCATCGTTATATTACCGATCGAAAACTGCCTGACAAGGCCATTGATCTGGTGGACGAAGCGGCCAGCCGTATCCGTATGGAAATTGACTCCAAGCCGGAAGAAATGGACAAACTGGAACGTCGCCTGATCCAGCTCAAAATTGAGCGTGAAGCCCTGAGTAAGGAATCCGATGCGGCCTCCAAAAAGCGTCTGGAAAGTCTGGAAGAAGACATTGCCGAACTGGAACGTGAATATTCCGAACTGGATGAAATCTGGAAGTCAGAAAAAGCGGCTGTACAGGGCACCCAGCATATTAAGGAAGCTCTGGATCAGGCCCGTAAGGATCTGGAAACCGCCCAGCGTGCTGGTGATCTGGCACGGATGTCCGAATTACAGTATGGTCGTATTCCGGAACTGGAAAAACAACTGGATATGGCATCACAATTAGAGATGCTTGATACCGGAGACAAGCCCAAACTGCTGAGAAACTCCGTGACTGAGGAAGAAATTGCCGAAGTGGTGGCCAAATGGACCGGTATTCCTGTTGCCAAGATGCTCGAAGGCGAAAATGAAAAACTGCTGCATCTGGAAGAAAAACTGCGTGAGCGGGTCGTCGGTCAGGGTGAAGCGGTAACCGTAGTGGCTAATGCCATTCGCCGTTCCCGTGCCGGTCTGTCCGACCCAAGACGGCCTAATGGTTCATTCCTGTTCCTCGGCCCAACTGGTGTCGGTAAAACCGAGTTAACCAAGGCTCTGGCTAACTTCCTGTTTGATACGGAAGATGCCATGGTACGGCTGGATATGTCCGAGTTTATGGAAAAACATGCCGTGGCTCGCTTAATCGGTGCGCCTCCGGGTTATGTCGGCTATGAAGAAGGCGGTTATCTGACCGAAGCGGTACGGCGTAAGCCATACTCCGTGATCCTGCTCGATGAGGTAGAAAAAGCCCATCCCGATGTGTTTAATATCCTGCTGCAGGTACTTGATGACGGCCGTTTGACCGATGGTCAGGGACGTACCGTGGACTTCCGCAACACGGTTATTATTATGACTTCTAATCTGGGTTCCCAACGGATCCAGGAACTGAGTGTGAAAGCCAGCGCTCATAGCAGTGAAGAAGCGGAAGCGGATTATAAGGTTATGAAAACCGAGGTCATGGAAGTGGTATCACAACACTTCAGACCCGAGTTTATAAACCGTATCGATGATGTGGTGGTGTTCCATCCATTAGCCAAAGATGTTATCCGTAAAATCGCATCCATACAGATGCAGGATTTACGTAACAGACTGGCGGACAGAGAACTGGATCTGGATGTTTCCGATGCCGCAATGGATAAAATCGCCGAAGCCGGCTTTGACCCAATCTATGGCGCGAGACCATTGAAACGGGCCATCCAGCAGTCTCTGGAAAACCCACTGGCACAGGAAATCCTGGCAGGCAAATATATGCCCGGGGATATTATCGAAGTGGATGTCGGAGGCAATGGCGAACTGGTTTTTGACCGGGTTGTTCAGGCTGAGGAAGTAGCCTAAGAGCAGTGTTAAGTGCTAAGTGTTAAGCGTTAAGGAAGAGCGAGATGCTTAGTATATAAAGGGCTTGTTTCCTGTGTTTTAACAGGGTGAAGCCATAAAAATAAAAAAACCTCCTGGTGATTTTACCAGGAGGTTTTTTTATGTCAGGCTTTTTCTTAACACTTAACACTTAACACTTAACACTTAACACTTAACACTTAACACTTAACACTTAACACTTATTCTCCCCCTTCGACACCCTCCGCAACACCCAATCCAGCCCCCGTGCCGGCAGTATTCGTTTCAGCGTCCCGAATAAATACGTTGGGAAGGTGACGTAATAGTGGGGCTGGGGGTGTTTGCTTTCCAGGGCGTGTTGTAATTTTTTAAATACGGCTTCCGGTGGCAGGGTAAAGGGTGCGGCGGGGCCCGGTTTTTTCAGGCGGGCTTCCATGCCTTCGTAGCTGGTTTTAAAAAAGCTTTTTTCTTTATCAATATTTTGCTGGTATTTAAGAAAGGCGTTTTTTCTGAATTGGCTGGTGACTGGCCCTGGTTCAATAATTGACACCTCGATACCGCTGCCGTACAGCTCCAGCCTGAGGGTATCGGTTAAACCTTCCAGGGCATATTTGGAGGCATTATAGGCACCGCGAAACGGCAGGGCGATAATGCCCAGTACTGAGCCGTTATAAATAATCCGGCCATAGCCCTGTTGACGCATAACAGGAATAATGAGGTTGGTCAGTTCCTGGGTGCCGAATACATTGGTTTCAAACTGCTCCCGCAATACTTCCCGGGACAGATCCTCAACAGCACCCGGCTGACCATAAGCGGCATTATTAAACAGGGCATATAACTGTCCCCCGGTTTTATCCAGAACCTGTTCTACTGCCTGTGTTATAGACTGGCTGTCAGACAGATCCAGCTGTACGGTTTCAAACCCCTGAGCCTGTAATTGTTCCACGTCTTTTGCTTTACGTGCCGAGGCAAAAACCCGGTAGCCGTGTTGTTTTAATTCCTGTGCACAGCACAGGCCGATGCCGGAAGAGCAGCCGGTAACTAAAATTGTTTTATTAATTGCCATAAAATATGAAAAAGAGTTTTTAAATTATAAATAACTGCTAAAATAAAAAAGATAAATATTTACAGTATCGGCCTATAGCCTCTGTAACAGCGGCCGATAAATACCAAAGACATCATATACGAAAATCATTCCGGAAACACGCATCCGGAAACAGCAAAAAGGTAATGAGTTTGTGGATATAGCAACGGTTATTGGTCTTGTCGGTGCACTTGCCATTATTGCAGTGGCCATGGTGCTCAGTGGCGGCATAGCTCTGTTTATTAATGTACCCTCCATTCTTGTCGTATTCGGTGGGGCATCTTTTGCCGTTCTTGCGATGTTCCCATTGGGGGTAACCATTGGCTCCTTTAAGGTTATGCTCAAATCCATTTTAAATAAACCCGATGATCCGAATGAACTGATTGAAAAAGGTGTGGAACTGGCCACGATTGCACGTAAAGAAGGCATTTTAGGGCTGGAAGGACAGGAAATACCTAATGAGTTTCTGCAAAAAGGTATCAGTCTGTGTGTGGACGGACATGAGCCGGACTTTGTACAGAGAATGCTTTCCAAAGACATTAATCTGGCAGTAGAACGTCATGAGTGGGGGCAGAAATTTTTTATGAAAATTGCCGATATGGGGCCGGCCATGGGGATGATTGGTACCCTGATTGGTCTGGTGGGCATGCTGGCCAATATGGATGATCCCAAAACCATTGGCCCTTCTATGGCCGTTGCCCTGTTAACCACTCTGTACGGTGCTGTTCTGGCTAATGCCCTGTGTATTCCCATTGCTGATAAACTGGCCTGGATTGCAGATCAGCAGCGTCTGAACCGATCTCTTATTCTGGAAATCATCGGTGCTATTCAGGAAGGCATTAATCCCAAGGTTATGGGTGAAATGCTTCAGACCTATCTGCCTGAAGGCAAACGTGCGGCGGCAGCAGAATAGCTTATGTGTCCGGTCTTTCAAATATATTCTACGGCTGGTATCTGCTAGATGGAAGAAGAACAAAAGTGTAAATGCCCGGCTGGTATTCCTGCCTGGGTACTGACCTTTGCGGATCTGATGTCGCTGCTCATGTGCTTCTTCGTTCTGTTGCTGTCTTTTGCAGAAATGGATGTGCAGAAGTTTAAGCAGATTGCCGGTTCACTGAAAGTGGCCTTTGGTGTACAGCGTGATATCAAGGCAGTGGAAATTCCCAAAGGGGTGAATATTGTTGCCAAAGAGTTCAGTCCCTCTCCACCTCAGCCTACGGTTATTAATGAAGTCCGTCAGAAAACCATGGATGATACCATGCAGGAGCTTAAGCTGATTGAAAAGCTTGAGCAGTTGCAGGCAGAAGAAAATGAGCTGAAAGACAAAATGGAAAATATGTCTGAAGCAGAAGCCGATTCTGAAGGTCTGAAAAAACGTCTGCAGGAAGTTAAGACAGAAAAAGCAGAAGTCGAAGCCCAGCTTAATGCCCTGCGTCAGAAAATGGATGATCTGCAGGAACAGGCCATTAAGGAAAAAGCGGACAAATTAAGCGCTGCCTTAAAAGAAGAAATTCAGGCCGATATGATAGATGTGGAGGCGAATGACAAGAGTATTACCATTCGTATTCGTGATAAAGGTTCCTTTGCTCCAGGTTCAGCACGACTGACAGATGATTTTATTGAAATACTGGAAATAATTGCTGAAGAACTCAGCCATACGCCGGGTAATATTACAGTGGCCGGTCATACCGATGATATACCCATTAGTACTGCACGGTTCCGCTCCAACTGGGAACTGTCATCGGCTCGTGCCGCTGCGGTGACCCATGAATTATTAATGGATGACCGTTTAAGTCCCAATCGCTTCAGTATCCAGGCTTTTGCTGATGTTAAACCACTGGCACCCAATGACAGCTCGGAAAACCGGGCTATGAACCGACGGGTTGAGATTGTTATTTCTCAAAGCAAGGAAGAACTGGGTATTAAACCTGATAATAATGCTGCTGCAGAATCAACCGCACCTGAAACGGAACAGCAGAATCCGTCAAAACAGAAATCATCGAAATCTTCGACAGCAAAGTCGGCATCAGCTGGAAAAACAAATGCTAAAATAACGCCAGGCAAGATGACTGTTCAACCCGCAAAGAATTCCGGATCGGATAGTACCCAAGAGCAGGGTATAGAGGAGTCAATTGAAGAGCCGCCAAGCTTTATACAATTTTAAGGTAGCAAAACCATTACCAATGATTAAAAAAATAATATGAATGATAATAATATAAACGAACGCAGGCAGTATTATCGGATTGATGATAATGCTATTTTTTCCTATTCCATTATAAATGAAAATACCCTGCATACTAATGATAAGGAAGACCTGAATCAGTCCAGTGCTTTTGAAATCATTGAACTGTTTGGACAGATGAACCAGCAGATGAAAGCGACCCTCGGGAGAATTTCTGAACATTCACCCGATATCGCCAGCTATTTAAGAAATCTGGATAATAAAGTAGAACTACTGGCACAGATAAGCCTGCTTCAGGATCAAAAATCACCTCTGGAATCCCGTCGGGAGATAAACCTTGGTGCAGGAGGCCTGGCCTTTGGTAATGATGAAAAATTAAGTCAGGGTACTTTACTGAAAATGAACCTGATCCTGTCAACCGATTTACTCTGTCTGCGCCTCAAAGGCAGAGTTTTACAGGTTTCCAGACAGAAAGAAGGCCATTATCCATACCGTATATCGGTAGGCTTTGTGGATATTTCGGATAATGAAGTCGATCAGATCATCCGCCACATCATGCGCCAGCAATCCGAACAACTACGCGCACAAAGAGAAAATTAAACTTTTTACCCTAACCCCTAAAACCTCTTAAACCCCTTTAAAAATATTCTCCTGATCCCAATATAGCATCAAAAATAACCCTATATTGTTGCAGGAGATTAATATGCCTATTTATGAATACCGATGTGACGGTTGCGGTCATGAAATGGAAATTATGCAGAAAATGTCTGATGATCCTATGAAAGACTGCCCCGTATGCAAGGAATCTAAACTGAAAAAACTGATTTCTGCCTCAGGTTTTCGTCTAAAAGGCAGTGGCTGGTATGAAACCGATTTTAAAAACTCCAAAAAGTCATCTGGTAGCAGTTCCGGCAGTCAGTCCGGCGGTGGATGTGGCGGTGGTAGTTGCGGTTGTCACTAAAGCTGCTCTACTGAATCCGTATAAATCAGAATTGCAAAGTCCGAAAAACTTTCTATCAGTCAGCCCTTGTAGTC
>JALTKC010000150.1 GCA_027076245.1 Gammaproteobacteria bacterium | reverse complement strand
CCCGGACGATACCCCTGAGCCTGCAGTTGCCGGGTCAGTTCAATAACCAGCGGGGTTTTGCCATTACCGCCAATATAAATATTACCTACAACAATCAGGGGCAAACGGGATCGATAGACCCGCAGAAGCCTGAACTGATACATCTGTCGGCGCAGGAATGTTAAAGCACAAAAGATAAAACTGACAGGAGCCAGAGCCATACTGACGATATTAACACTCTGCCAGTATGCACTCACAGGCTTCATATTTGAACCCTGTTATTCCGGCTTGACAGCAGCAAAGGTAATATGCAGAAAGCCGAGCTGACGTGCGGCGTCCATTGCAGTCATAACTGACTGATGAGTGGCATTTTTGTCAGCACTGATAATCACTCTGGGTTCCTTATTATCTCCTGCGACTTCACGCATCCCCCTGAGCAGGCTTTCTATCTGGGTATTAAGCAGAGTTTTGCCGTTAATGGTATATTCACCTTTTGGGCCTATAAAGACTTCAATATCCAGAGTTTCAGTTTCAGAAATCTCGCCGCTGGCTTCCGGCAGTTCAATATTCAGTTCAGATTGACGGTCAAAGGTGGTAGAAACCATGAAAAATATTAACAGCAGGAATACCACATCAATCAACGGCGTAATATTAACGTCCAGATCTTCGGGGGTTTTATGCCTGAAATTCATATCAGTCTTTTCTCTCCTGACGATCGCCATGAATAACTTCCACCAGGTAAACCGCCTGGGCTTCCATTTTTAATAACAGCTCATCCACTCTGCCGCGGAAATACCGGTAAAACATAACTGTAGGAATAGCAACTGACAGACCTGCAGCAGTTGTGATTAGAGCTTCAGAAATCCCATCAGCCAGCACTTTGGGATCACCGACTCCAAGACTGGTAATGACTGCAAACACCTTAATCATACCTATAACCGTACCCAGCAGCCCAAGTAAAGGCGTAATGGAGGCAATGGTTCCAAGCGTATTTAAAAACCGCTCCAGTTCCTGAGCCACCTGACGGCCTTCTTCTTCAATACTTTCTTTCATGATCTCACGGGCACCATTCATATTACGCAGACCGGAGGCCAGAATTCTGCCCAGAGGTGAATCATTGTATAGCTTGTCTATCACCTCACTGGTTATCCGTTTTTTCTTGTGCAGTTTAATAATTTGATCAGCCAGATTAGAGGGTGCAATGGATTTTTCCCGTAAGGTCCAGAAACGTTCTGCAATAATGGTAAAAGCAAGAATAGAACATAAAATAATCGGGGCCATGATCCAGCCGCCGGAAACAATTAATTCAAACACACAGGTTCCTATTTGTTGAAAATACTAAACACAATAATTAAATATTAGAAGTTTCGGGCCTGACGATGCCAGAAACGTTGTTTTAACTCACGGTATTGTATCACCGAAAGTGAATTATTGGTTATATCCGGCTGAATATCAATAGCCCCATTCACCGTTGTATAAATTTTTACGGCCTTTTTTTTATATTTTTGAACCACTTTTTCTGAGGGATGCCGAAAACGATTACGATAACCGTGGGAAAACAAGGCCATTTGCGGCTCAAGCTGGTTAATAAAAGCTATTCCAGAAGAGGTTTTACTGCCATGATGGGGAACCTGAAGTACATCCACCTTTAAATCAGGATACTTTATAAGCAATTGCCGTTCGACCTGCTTTTGAATATCACCGGTTAAAAGATAGCGGGTTTTACTGCTTGTGGTTATAAGTAACACACAGGAGAGATTATTGTTATTTTTTATAGATTCAGTCGTGAGGTCTTTTTTTAACCATGGCGACAGGATTTCAAACCTGACACCATCCCAGACCCAATTCTGACCGCTTTGACAGGCTTTAACCGGATAGCCCTTAAATAAGGGCGAGTCCGCTTCTCCGGAAATAACCGATTGAATACTGACGCCCTCATACAGCGGCTGGAAAGAGCCGGCATGATCCCTGTCAGTATGACTGATAATTAACCGGTCAATACGGCTTATCCCCCGGTAATTCAGAAAAGGAATAATAACACTGTCGGCCATATTAAACTGCTGCGAATAATTATCACCCGTATCAAACACCAGGCTGTGTGTTCGGGTTTGAACCACCATTGCCAGCCCCTGGCCGACATCAAGCATGGTCAGCCGAATAGTACCGTGTTCAGGTTTATCTGGCTGGGTAAAAACCAACGGCAGAAACAACAGCAGCCCGAACGCTCTGCCCGGCCAGCCTTTGGGCATTAACAACCAGAGCCCGGCAAACAATAAACTGCCTGCCAGTAATGAAAAACCGGCGATATGAAAAACACTCTGTGAGATATTATCCAGAACATTCAGATATTCGAATAAAATATCCAGCGGATATACCAGCCAGTTAAACACTATGCCTGCTATAGTTTCACTGATAAAACTGAATCCGGCAGCAGCCAGTGTAATCGGCACCACAACCAGACTCATAAGCGGTACAGCAATCAGATTTGCAGCAGGAGCAACATAAGACAACTGATTAAAAAAAACAGCCATCAGTGGCAGCAAGCCTAAAAATACCACCACCTGGATACGCACCAGAGCAGTAATTTTTCCTGCTCTGCCCTGACCGGAGGCTAATCTGGACGAAACAGCCATAACAATCACAGCCACGGCTGAAAATGACAGCCAGAAACCGGACGAAAGACTGCTTAGGGGATCAATTAAGAGTACGAGAAATAAAGCGATTAAAAGAACATAATCGGAATAAAAAGTGCGTTTTAACATGACGGCCAGGAAAACAACCATTAACATTAACAGGGCTCTTTGTGTCGGTATGGCAAACCCGGCCAGAGCAGCATACACCACAGCAGCCAGCAAAGCAGATACACTGGCCGCCATTAAGGCCGGAAACCGGAGGTTTAAATAAGCTATCCGCCGCCAGAAAAAAAACACCAGGGTACCGCTTAGCGCCGCAAACAAACCAATATGCAGACCGGATATTGCAATTAAATGATTGGTGCCGGTACGCATCAGTAACTGCCATTGCTGTGGGCTGATGTCATCACGCAAACCAATAGCCAGAGCCTTGAACAGCCCCTTGTATGGGTTATCAGCCAGCACCCTGTCCAGAGTGTCCGCCAGTTTCTGCCTCAGTCCGAACAGATTATAACTGGATCCCCCGGAACTGATCAGTTTACCCTTACGTACATAACCTGTGGCCTGAATATGATTCTGAAACAACCATTGTTCATAATCAAAAGACCCGGGATTCATTAGACCGTTGTTATGTTTAAGGCGGACATCAAACTGCCATATCTGGCCGGCCCTGATGGTTTCCCGGTTTCTATTACTGCCATACCAGCTTAAACGCACCCTGGCCTTAAATAGTTGCTGCTGAGCCTTTTTTTGCCCCATTTGCCTGGAGTCAATTTTAAAAATAAACTGTACTTTTCTATGATCCTTTTTGGGCAGAGAAGCTATCTCACCGCTTACCCGTATGGTTTGCCCTTCTATTTGTTCCAGATCAAGTGGCGGAACCACCAGCTTAATATATAATGCAGTCCATAGAAAGCCGCTGATAAACCACAGTGCTAATAGAACCAACGGCACACCGGATGGAAAAAATACTTTATTTAAAAGAGTATATTGAAACCGGTAGCGGTATAATAAGAGAGTCAGAACCAGGGTGATCCCGGCAGACAGAATGATAATTTGAATATTGGGAAAATACGGCCAGTATAGCAAAGCCATATTTCCGGCTAAAAACGCCACAATCCCTGTGCGCATTTCTTTGGTTTCCGTTATTTAATGCTGTCAATCCAGATAAATTGCACTATTATTTTATAAGTCTGTTTTGTAAACCGTCGGTTACAGAATGTCTTTTATAATACAATTATTTAATTATGCCAAAAAAGCTAATCAAAAAATACATGCCTGATCATAAAACGATCAAGGAGCATAAAAACCTGCAGATTTTTGGAAAACTTCTGCATGACGGCAACCTCTGGCATTTTAACCGTCGTTCTGTATCCGGCGCCTTTGCTGTCGGTCTCTTTGTAGCTTTTATTCCCCTGCCCTCCCAGATGATTATTGCTGCAGCCGTCGCCATTATATTGAGGGTAAACCTGCCGATTTCTGTAGCACTGGTCTGGGTATCCAATCCGATTACCATGCCGCCGCTGTTTTATGCTGCCTATCTGGTGGGCGCAAAAATAATGGGTGTTGAAGCACTTGAAAGTCACTATGAGCTGACACTGGACTGGTTCAGCCACCAGCTGCATATTATCTGGCAGCCGTTTTTACTGGGCTGTTTTATTTTCGGTGTAATCAGTGCTGTTGTTGGTTATGCCGGCATCCGTCTGTTATGGCGTCTGCATATTGTCAACCATTTAAAAGAGCGTAAAGCACGGCGGAAAAACCGTCAGCAGAATTAAGCTCTGACCGGTTCCAGAATGATTTCTGAACGAACTGAACGGGCCAGAAAACAACGTTTATGGGCCTGATGATGTATTTTTTCTATCACCTCCCATTCCACTTCCACTCCCTGGGCAAAACGTACTTCCGGTCTCAGCACCACTCTTGAAATGACCAGTTCACCCTCATCATTTTTTTCGAGATAAGCCGTGGCATTATCCTGATAGCTTTCAAGGGTAAGACGTTTTTTGGAACAGATAGCAATAAAAAACAATAACTGACAGCTGGACAGAGCGGCAGCAAAAGCCCGTTCCGGATCGGCGTATTCAGGCGTACCCAGAAATTGCGGGGCAGATGAGGCATCAACAATCAGACCGTGACCAAAATCCCATTGGTGATCCCGATTATAATCCTGATAGGCAAAGGACTCGGTCTGTTTTTTCCAGCTGACAGTGACATTATGTTCTGACATTTTTATTTACCTACTTCTATTCTTAAGGGGAGCCATTTATTAGTAATACGCTGAACCACTCCCTGCTGCTGCATTTTGTCCAGAGCATTATTCAGTTTATCTATTAATTGACTATTACCTTTTTTTACGGCCCAGGCCAGAGGTTCTTCAGTCATATATTCATAGAGACCGAATAATTCACGATCCTGTGTTTTAGGCAATACTGTATATTTCCAGACAGTAGGCGCATCATGCACAAAATAGTCTATCTGTCCGGCCTTAAGGGCGGCCACGCCTTCCTCAATGGTCGGATAGGATTTTATCTCGGCTGAATGAAAAGTATTATTTACATATTGCTGACCCGTGGTATTATTTTCCACCCCAAAGCGGCGTCCAGCTTTATACATGGACATTTTAGAGGAATGGGTCATGATATTATCCGCTTTTATCATAACCATCTGCCCAATAACCATATAAGGTTTCGTGAAGTCCACCCTTTGCTGCCGGGCCTGGGTAATTGAAACACCGGACATAACCACATCAATTTTGCCGTCATTAAGGGCACTTTCCAGAGATTCCCAGGGCATTTCATCAAACTTGATATCCATGCCGGTTTCTTTACCGACAGCCAGAGCCAGATCAGCCTCAATACCGACAATTTTTCCATCATGTTTAAAAATAACCGGAGGATAATTAGTAGCCACACCCACCCTCAGAGTATCAGAATACACCTGTACTGATATAAACAATAAAACCAACAGCACTATGCCGGATAAATAACGATTCATTTTAGATCCTTTTAAAAATTGAGGTAAATGGGGAAACCGAACGGTTTCAATAATAATAAGTGAATAAAATTGTATAAAAAACTAACAGCAATCATCCTTACTGATCAGTGACGCACGCTTTTTGGCTTTTTTAATCATACGGGTGATCACTTTAAATTCTTTACAGAGATTATAGGCTTTTTTACTGTTTTTATCTTTATGGGTTTCTCTGCGTATGTTTCGTTTAAGTTTAGCCTTTTTAATTTCCAGAGACTCAATCAGTTTATCCAGTTTCTCACGTTTTTTTCTCTGTTTCTTTTTAGACAGATCAAAGAAATCATCCATTTGTTTCAACAGTTTTTTAATACTCATATTCATCCCCGAGTTCAGCAATTTCTTTGTCTTTAACCCATAACACTGCGGCCACTTTAAGCAGCTTTTTGCAGATACTGTGCATAAATCCCACATCATTAATCAGCGATGCAGCCATTTTAGGATCAATTTTATTGTCTCTGATTAACTTATCAATGCCCTGATTAAGCTTTTTTTCATTATCGGCTGCTTTTTCTTTTAAAACTTCCAGCTCGGTCATAATTTCAGCAGAATCAAAATCCGCATCCCTGATCTGCTGGATACGTCTTAGAATTGTCACAATTTCCCGGCGCAACTTATTGTATTCATTGATCATATAATTATTTCTGGTTTTAATGAAATAATTAAGATTTTTCTGCAACTCCCTGATATCCTTAACCATTTCAACAATATTTCTAGCTGTCAGCTTTAATTCATAGATTTTATTGTTACCCTCTTCATCCATATAGGACTGAGACTGAGAGGAATAACGTAAGATTTCAGAGTAAATATT
>JALTKC010000149.1 GCA_027076245.1 Gammaproteobacteria bacterium | reverse complement strand
GCCAGCGCATCACCCATGCCCATAGTGGCCAGAGTGGATGTGGTGGGAGCCAGGTTATTGGGACAGACTTCCCGTTCCACCTGTACATTAAGGACTATATCAGAGTGCCGGGCCATTGTAGATTGGACATTTCCTACAAGTGAGATAATTTTATTACCAAAATGTTTTACGGAAGGCAGGAGTTTTAGAATTTCGTCAGTTTCTCCGCTGTAGGAGATGAGTATCAGTAGATCTTCTCTGGCCAGCATGCCTAAATCACCATGAAAGGCTTCTGCAGGGTGCATAAAAAAGCTGGGGGTGCCGGTGGAAGCAAAGGTAGCGGTCATTTTTTTTCCGACCAGGCCGGACTTACCCATACCGCAGACCACAACTCTGCCTTTAGTCTGTAATATCAGTTGTACGGCTTTTTCAAATTCTTCCCCCAGTTCATCAGCCATGCGCACCAGAGCTTTGGCCTGTTCAGTCAGAGATTCTTTGGCGATGGAGAGTATGGAGGAGTCTGGATTGTGTTTGGTCATGGTTTGCCCTCACCCTGGCTCTCTCCCGGGGGGAGAGGGGATATTTTGCGGGTTATTGTTTTAAAAGTTGTTCTACTTTGGCGATATCAGCTTCTACATCAACACCATGACCTGGCTGATCGTGGACAATGGTGACATGGATTTTTATGCCTTGGTAAAGAATGCGTAACTGCTCCAGAGATTCGGTCTGCTCCAGCATACAGGGTGACATGGTCATATACTGTTTTAAGGTACCGGCACGGTAGGCATACATACCAATATGCCGATACCAGCCCTGTTCCGGAAAATGAGTATTGCGGGGCAGTTCTGTCAGGGTATGCGCCCTTTCATTGGAAAAGGAATCACGATCCCAGGGAATGGCGGCTCTGGAAAAATACAGGGCATTGCCGTTTACATCCAGAACCACTTTAACAATATTAGGGTCAAAAACCTCTGCATCCAACTGCAGCGGAGTGGCCAGAGTCGCCATACCTGCCTGCGGATTGCCTTCAAGAGCAGCAGCCACCAGCTCAATATGCTTTGGGGATACCAGCGGCTCATCGCCCTGCACATTAACAATAATGGTCTGCTCATCCCATTGCTGTTGCTGTACAACTTCGGCCAGCCGTTCAGTACCGGAGGCATGGTCGGGAGACGTTAATACGATACTGTCAGTAAATTTTACAACCGCATCGGCAATACGCTGATCATCGGTAGCAATTAATACTTCTTCTGCCTGACTCTGCATGGCCCGTTCCCAGGTGTGCTGAATCATGGGTTTACCGGCTATTTCCCGGAGCGGTTTGCCGGGCAGACGGGATGACGCATAACGGGCCGGTATGACAATTTTAAAATGACGGCTTTGAGGCATTATATGAATTCCTTACTGAACTATTTTATGTTCTTTATTTTCAGGACTGTTTTTGTTGCTATGGTTCTGTATCATCTGAGTATAAAGAGTACGCAGATCAAACTGTGCATCGAGAATACAATCCGCAACTTCCCGGGCAACCCCTTCTCCACCAGCGGTTTCGGTAATATAGTCCGCCTGCTCTTTTACAAAAAAATGGGCATCCCGTACAGCAACAGACAGGCCGACTTCAGCCATAACGGCCAGGTCAATCACATCATCTCCCACATAACAGATCTGTTGAGGCTTTAATGACAGACGATCCAGTAACTCATGATAAGCCGCCAGTTTATTATCACAGCCGGGATAAAAATAGCCTATGCCCAGGTCGGCCATTCTTTGCGATAAAGGAGCAGACCGTTTGGCTGTAATAACTGCCACATCAATCCCCTGCTGCTGCAAAAGTTTTATCCCCACCCCGTCTTTAACATTAAACTGTTTAAACAGCTCACCGTCCGGGCCATAGTTCATCATGCCATCGGTCAGCACACCATCCACATCAAAAATTACCAGTTTTACTGGTTTGGCTTTGTCAATCAAAACTTTATCATTCAAAATAAGGGCATCCATACTACATCTTAAAGCGCTACATATTTAACAGGAAAATTTCAGAATATTCCGGGGAAGGTGAAGGCAGGTGCTCCAGGCTGGTTTTATACTGATAAGGATTGCCCCAGTTTACCCTGCGACTAAACCAGACAAAGCCCCCTTTCAGCAGATGTTCGTCCACCTGCATTTTTTTTACCTTAAGGAGAGCCATTAAACGGTTTCTAAAGTGTTTAAAATGTTGACACATAAAATCCCGATCACTGGCATAATAGAGTTTAAAGACGTTTTTACCCATTACGCCCATTAACAGGCATTGCTGCTCCTGGTACTGAATTAAAATATAAGTATTGCCAAACGCCTTATGAGCATCAAAAACTGTTCGGTTCTCAGCATTTATACTCTGCTCTATACTCTGTAAATCACTATGGATACGGTACTGGCTGCCGCGTAAAGAAGGCCAGCGATACACCAGGCGTTTGCTCTGGTTACCGTCTTTAAAGCCCAGTTTTTTATACACTTCATAAGTGACATCATTGGAACTGAAGCTGGTCAGAATAATATTTTTATTACGCACCAGCGGCAGGATCATCATAAAGCTGTGACTCCGGTAGGGTTCCTGAACAATCCAGGTGGTCAGATTACAGAACAGTTGTTCTGTTCCAGCCACATTCTGAATACTGTAAATGGTGCCGATATAACCGACTATATCCTCGCCGCTTTGCAGCACGATACCGGGAGAGAATTCATCCAGTTGCCAGTGATTTTCAAACAAGCGATGCCAGTCCGCGCGACTCAGACGGGTATTATTCATGGTTTGCAGCAGGGGATAGACTTTATCAAAATCTTCAATTTCTGCCTGACGGACTCTGGGTTTGTTTTTTTTTATCTCAGTCATTATTATTTTTTAGTTGCCCGGTAATACGATTTAAGACCTGCCATTTTTTACTGCACCACTGAGGCGCCAGCAGGATATCCTCCGTAGCTGTGCCGGTTAAACGGTGAAATATCATTTCCTCCGGTGCCATTTTAACCATTTTTACGACGGTATCCACATATTCCTGCATTGACAGAGGCTGATAGCGTCCCTGCTTTAAATCCCGGGCCAGTTGGGTGCCTTTAACCACATGCAGAGGGTGTATTTTTATACCGGCCGGCTGCGTATCCAGTACCCTCTGCATACTAAGCAGACTGTTTTGCGCGGTTTCTGTCGGCAGGCCGACAATTAAGTGAGTGCAGACCTGCAGACCATAGCCATGTGCCCGTTTAATAGCATCCTGATATTCGGCAAAACCGTGTCCCCGGTTAACGGCCTCCAGTGCACGGTCAAAACTGGATTGCAGCCCCAGTTCCAGCCAGATTTCATGGCCCTGCTCCTGGTAACGGGCCAGCAGGGCAAGAACCCTGTCCGGCACACAGTCCGGCCGGGTACCAATAGACAGGCCGATAATATCCGGATGCTTTAAAGCACTGTCATAAAGGCTTTGCAAGTAGTCAATATCGGCATAAGTATTAGTATAGGCCTGAAAATAGGCCAGATAATGCCGTGCACCGGTTCGTTTTAAAATAACCCGGCGACCGGCGTCCAGTTGTTCATCTACAGAGGGCGGTTTACGTGCATTGGGGCTGAAGGAAACATTATTACAGAAAGTGCAGCCGCCAATACCTTTGGTACCATCCCGGTTTGGACAGGTAAACTGTGCATCTATGGCCAGTTTATGTACCTTGTAGCCATACTTTTCGCGCATGGCCCGGCCAAAGGTTAAAACCTGCTGATCAAGGTGCATATTTATTCCGCGCCGGACAAGGGCAGAGAGGTTAAAACCGGATTGAGTAAATCGTATTGCTTCATTTTCAGTAATATATTCTCAGAAATATTAGCCATCAACAGACACCTGACAGGACGTTTTTTAAACAGAGGTGCTATTTTGGAAAAGTTCAGTTTTTTTGGGGAAATATTTTCACTGGCTTTAGCCTCAATAAGGGTAATGGCGGATGTTTCAGTAACCGACTCCTGTATTATAAAGTCCATTTCTACCCCGTTTTGATCACGGTAAAAAAACAAATTATGACCCGGCTTATACTGACCTGTTTTAACCAGTTCACAAAAGACAATATTCTCCCATAAATTGCCTTTATAAATATGATTTTGCCAGGCCGGATAGTCAGAGATCCCAAGGAGATAAGCGGCCAGTCCATGGTCGGCAAAATAAAGCCTGGAAGATTTTACAAAGCGCTTGCCTATATTGGCATAAAAAGGCGGCAAACGATAAATCAGTCCGCTTTGTTCCAGAGCACCTAACCAGTTTTTTATAGTAACGTCCGAGACACCGACATCTTTGGCTATATCCCGATAATTAATCAACTGACCAATACGGGAGGCACAAATACGAATAAAACGCTGAAAATCAAGCAGATTACTAATATTAATAATTTGCCTCAGATCACGCTCAATATAGGTATGTATGTAATCTTCAAAAAAATCCTGGGAATTCAGACGTGGATTGGACCAGAGCTCCGGGTAACCGCCTTTCCATATATAATCATTTAAATTAACACTGTTTTTTTGCCTGATTTCCAATGCGCTGAGTGTTTCCAGATGAATAATACGTATCCGTCCAGCCAGGCTGTCACCGACAGACTGCATCAATTCAAATTTCTGACTGCCGGTCAATAACCATTGGCCATAAGTACTTCGATCTCTGTCTACCCGGATTTTAATATAACGAAATAATTCAGGAGCATATTGAATCTCATCCAGAATAACAGGTTGACTAAACTGATTTAAAAAGTAGTCAGGATTCTCTTTTGCCTGAACAGCAAACTGAAGACTGTCCAAAGTGACATATTTATACTGGCTAAATGCTTTTTGTAATAATGAGCTTTTACCGGTTTGACGAGCACCTGTCAGCAAAACCACAGGACGGCTGTCTACAGCAGACAATAGCGACTTTTCTACAACCCGATTAAACCACATATCCAAACCTTAACCTTAAGATAATTCAAACTATAACTTTGAATTATCTTAATATCAAGTTAAATTCTGCTTCTACTAAAAAATAGAACATCAGAACAGATCTGAAAAGATTTAGAATGGTTGTTTAATGAAGGATATTGAGGATTTCGATAGCCACATCCTGCTGGCGTCTTTTTTTTCTGCGATCTTTGCCACTTCTTCGTTCAGCAAGAACGGTATGCCCCTGACTATCCGTTAGTGGAAAGGCGGCTTCCTGCCTGTTTTTGCGTCTATCTTCCTGTGAAGCTTTCATTAACGGTTCTCTTGTATTCCTAAAAAGATTAATACTGGTTGAGCTTTCTCTGCCATGCAATAAACATCATCAGTAATTTGACAAAAATACCTAAAATGACTGCATACATAACAAAGTTAATCACTTTGTCTATGAACTCTCTAAACATGGAAGCAGTATATTTTTCTTTAGTTACTTTATTATTAATACCATGTACTTCGTCAAAGCGATGTTGCTTACGCAAATACGCCTCTTTCTGGATCAGCATTTCAGTGTCCTGAGCAGCGTCTTCATAGTTTATTTCACTGTCTGTCATCAAAGCATCCTTAATCTGTTTGACAGATTCCAGTGAACCTTTGATTTTATCCTTCAATTCAGGAGTAATAATAGCCTCTTCATTCAGCAGGGATCGTACATTTCCTGAAACAGGACTGGTATTTCTGGAGGTTAATACCTTGCTGCCCGCTTTTTGGGTATTATGAATACCGCCATATTGAGTTCTTCTTTTATGAGCTTTATTCACTTCAAAATAATCTGAAGATTTTAATAAATCCATATCATTAGCGTTAATATCCTGCTCCATAACAATTACAGAACCGGCTGACTGTGTTTTGCTCGTCATTTGTGGCTGACTAATAACCTTATCAGACAGTAATTCTGCACCGTTATATTCAATAATGTCTAGATTATTACTGCTGTTTATTAAGTCAGCTTCTTCAGTTAAAGGCAAAGCCATTACGGTATTAAAGGCAGCAAACAAAAGCAGTGTTAAAAGTCTGTTACCTGTAAAAAGCATCTTAATCATTACTCAATTCTGTAAAACCTTATAACAGGACAAGATTGTCCCCCAAACTATTCCCTCTATTTAACATTGCAAACCAACAAGCTAATAACAAACAAGCAAAATCAGTACCAAAATAAAAAAAGACTTTAAGATCATAGAGATTTTGTAATCTTAATCCTATATAAACAGACTTTATGCTGTCAAGCCCATTGAAGTGTATAAAATATTGACACTATAATGGGTTTTTCAAACGATAACCCTAACAAACAACTTTTCAGGCCTTTAATGTTCTCTCTTATTCACCAATTTATCAGTCATTCTGCGCAGCAAACACCGGATGCGGAAGCTCTGGTTTTTAAAACTCAAACCCTGACCTACCAGGCACTTAACCGGGAACTCTGTGCAATTGCCCAGGGCTTTATCAACCGGGGTATTTTACGCAATGAGCGTATTGCTACTTATTTACCCAAACAGTTCGAATCCGTCATT
>JALTKC010000148.1 GCA_027076245.1 Gammaproteobacteria bacterium | reverse complement strand
TGAACAGATGGCCGAACTGGGCCAGCACTGTTCGGTTACAGAACGCCGTGCCGATGATGCCACCCGTGATGCCACAGACTGGCTGAAATGTGAATATATGATGGATAAGGTCGGGGAAGAGTTTGAAGGCATTATCAGTGCTGTGACCGGCTTTGGCCTGTTTGTACTGCTGGATGATATTCATGTAGAAGGGCTGATACACATTACCGCTCTGAAAGATGATTATTATCATTTTGACCAGCCCAATCACAAGATGAAGGGTGAACGCACCGGTAAAACTTATCAACTCGGTGACAAGATCAGTATCCGGGTGGCCTCGGTCAGTCTGGATGAACGCAAAATTGATTTTGTACTGCAAAACAGCGGTAAGCCACTTAAGAACAAACCCCAGAAAGGTCGTTCCAGACCACCCCGTAAAGATAAAGCAGAAGAACGTAAAGCTCAGGAACATAAACCTCAGGAACAAAAAAAGGCTGAGCTGGCAACAACAGAACAGCAGCCGAAGAAAAAGAAAAAAGTGAACAGAAGGCGTCGATGGATCAAATAATATTTGGTATCCATGCGGTTAAATCAGCGCTTAACTATTTATCAGATGGAGCATTGTCAGACAGAGCCCTGTCAAAAGAGCAGTCTGATAAAGCATCAGAAAACGATGCAGCGTTGATTACCGTTCTTTATGTTGACCGTAACCGTAAAGACAACCGTATTAACGCCATTATTGATCTGGCCCGAAAAAAGTCCGTTAAAGTCACTTTTGTTGAGCGTAAAAAACTTGATAAACTCTGTCAGGGAAATCACCAGGGTGTCGTTGCACAAGGTAATACACCAAAAGTAAAATCAGAAAGCGACCTCGATGAACTACTCCAGAGCCTGCAGGAACCTCCGTTCCTGTTGATCCTGGACGGTGTGCAGGATCCGCACAACCTGGGCGCCTGCCTCAGAACGGCTGATGCCGCCGGTGTTCATGCTATTATTGTCCCAAAGGATCGCTCTGTATCTTTGACGCCTGTGGTACGCAAAGTTGCCTGTGGTGCCGATCAGACGGTACCTCTTATTCAGGTCACTAATCTTTCCCGAACGCTGAAATTACTTAAAAACTACCAGATCTGGATCATTGGTACGACTGGTGAAACAGATACCAGCCTTTACCAGAGTAATCTGACCGGCCCGCTGGCACTGGTTATGGGAACCGAAGGCAAGGGCATGCGTCGACTGACACGGGAAAATTGTGATATGCTGATAAAAATCCCCATGCTGGGCAGTGTAGAAAGCCTGAATGTTTCCGTTGCCACCGGAATTACTTTGTATGAAGCCGTACGACAGCGCAGTGAGACCCGATAACCATCAGGTAATAAGGATTGCAGGATGTTAAAAATAAGAATAGCCGGTTCCGAAGGTGAATTACGCCAGATAGCCCATAAACTGGGCACTACCCGTATCAAGCGTTTTAAACGTGATAATGGTAAAACCGTATTTGCTATGGACGTACAAATCTCGGTAAAAGATTTTCTTGATAATATGGACCTGAAAACCACCGGCGCCATACCCGATGATTCTGCCCATGAAAAATGCAACCCCAAAGAGATCCAGGCCGAACTGGAGGATTTATTACAGGAAATTTCTGATAATAAATAGTGTTCAGACATTAAAACACCTTGAACAAGCCCCCTAAAGATAATATAATACCGCACCCTTGATAGTCATGTGGCTGTCATTCCTTGCTTTGTGCCTTTAGATTTAAAAAAATTATAGAGCAAGCATAAAGCTGATTCAGTCCGATTGTGGGCTAATTAACCGTAAGGATCTGTCTAAATATGAGACATTATGAAATTGTATTTCTTGTTCACCCGGATCAGAGTGAACAGGTACCTGCCATGATAGAGCGTTATCGCGGCATTATTGAGTCAAACAGTGGAACTATCCACCGCCTGGAAGACTGGGGCCGCCGTCAACTGGCTTACCCAATCAACAAAATCCATAAGGCGCATTATGTATTAATGAATGTTGAGTGTGAGCCGGCCAATATTGATGAGCTGACCCATGCCTTCCGTTTTAATGACGCCGTTCTTCGTAACCTGATCATCTCTATGAAAGGCCCTGTTACTGATGCTTCTCCTTTAGCAAAAGAGAAAGACGATAGCGTGTCTGAAAGACCATCAGCAAGCGATGCTCCTCAGGAAACTGCAGCAGCCAGCGCTGAATAAGTTTTAAATTTTTAAGATTAATAGAGATAATAAAGAGAAGGTAAAGAAAATGTCACGTTATTTCCGTCGTAGAAAATACTGCCGTTTTACCGCTGAAGGTATTACGGAGATCGATTACAAAGATCTGGCCACTTTGAAGAATTATGTCATGGAAAACGGTAAAATTGTACCTAGCCGTATTACTGGTACCAGTGCAAAATACCAGCGCCAGCTGTCTACAGCCATTAAACGCGCTCGTTTCCTGGCACTGCTTCCATACACAGATAGTCACGCTTAATTCGGGGAATTCACATGAACGTTATTTTATTAGAAAAAATTAACAAGCTGGGTGAATTAGGTGATCAGGTGTCTGTGAAAGCAGGTTTTGGTCGTAACTATTTAATCCCTCAAGGTAAAGCTCTGCCCGCTACAGAAGCCAACGTTAAAATGTTTGAAGCACGTCGTGCTGAACTGGAAGCAGCAGCTGCAGAAGCAGTAAGCGCTGCTAATAGTCGTGCTGAAACTCTGGCGGGCAAGGAAGTGGTTATTGTACGTAAAGCAGGTGATGAAGGTCGTATGTTCGGCTCTGTTACCAATGCTGATGTTGCAGAAGCATTAACCGCTGCCGGTGCTGATGTTGAAAAACGCGAAGTTCGTATGCCTGAAGGTGCTATTCGTGAGCTGGGTGAATACGATATTGAAATTCATCTGCACACCGATGTTAATGCCACTGTTAAGGTGATTGTTGAAGCAGAATAATATTTTGCATCAGCCAACAAAAAAGGCCGCTAAGCGGCCTTTTTTGTTTTCAGGGGAAAGAAAATGAAAAATTCCTGGGAGCGCGGGCATCCTGCCCGCGTCAACATGCAGGTTCGTGCCTTATTTCTTATGCGGGCAAGATACCCGCACTCCCAGGTTTAAATATTTTGTTAATAAACAGATGGGCACTAGTTGAGCGTTTCAGGAGAATAAAAAGTATAATTGTTTCTACCGCTTTTCTTGGATTCATACATGGCCTGATCCGCCTGTTTAATCAGAGTCTCAGGATCCTTGCCGTATAGAGGATAGACACTGATACCAATACTGACACCAATATTAACCGTATGCTCATCAACATAAAACGGGGCTTTAATGGTCTCAATAATTTTGTCGGCTACCACGGGAATAATTTCCTTGCTTGATAACTGGTTAATGATTAATACAAACTCATCGCCACCGACACGAGCCAGAAAATCCGTGCTGCGCTTGATATTGTTCAGACGGTTGGAAGCCATGCTTAGTACTGTATCACCAAAATCATGTCCATAATCATCATTGACCTTTTTAAAACCGTCCAGGTCAATAAAAAACAGCGCCATGGATAAACCGGTTTTACTGGCACAGGCCAGTTCAGAATTAAGACGTTCCTTAAGCTGCAGGCGATTGGGTAATCCAGTCAGATAATCATGGTAGGCTAGATGTTTAATGCGTTCATTTTTAATTTCCAGGGTACTCAGATCACTGAAAACGCCCATGTGATGGGTAATATTACCATGTTCATCCTTAATGGTATTAATGGTCAGTAATTCAGGGTAAATTTCACCATTTTTACGCTTGTTCCAGATTTTTCCCTGCCATTTTCCGGTTTTTAGAACACTATTCCATAACTCCTGGTAAAACTCCTTGTTTTGTTTACCTGACTGTAAAAAGCGGGGATTACGGCCCATAGCATCCTGTTCATCATAACCGGTAATTTCAGTAAATGATTGGTTTATGGCAACAATCTTGTGTTCCTGATCCGTAATAATGATACCATCGGAGGTATTCTGGTAGATTATACTGGCATTAATAAAGTTATTATGATCAAAAACCAGTCGATTGAATTTATGAAAATTACTCAGACAATAGCTAAAGGATGAAACGGCCAGTTTAAGCTGCGCCCATTTGTTTTTAAATGGTTGTTTTATCTGCCCGGGAATATGACTGGGTTTATTTTTTTTGGCCAGTAAGCTCATTTTAATATCTCCAGAAAACCCGTGTTATTTAGCGGGCAATAGATTTATAATTATTATAGTTATTAATATTAGTATTATCTTATTATGGCAGTTTTAACACAATGACCTAAATGGGTAATAAGAGCAGATACAAAGCTAGACAAAAGTATAATCCTAAATAAATCAGGGCAGAAACAGTGAAAAGCGGCCGCCTCCCAGGCTGGACTGGTTATCTATCTGAGTCAGGCCCTGTTTTCCCCTGTTTCTATGTAAAGAGGCTATTTTTTGAGCAAAATAAAGTCCCAGACCGGTGCTGCCGGTACTGGCGTTAATCAGAGTTTCTAAATCTTCTTTCTGAGTAAACATTTTTTGCGGATAACCATCCCCATCATCCTCGATGGTAATGTTCAGTTGATTATGGTTAATATGAGCACTGAGACGAATATTATGACGTGCATAGCGAATGGCATTATTAACGGAACTGTTGATTAATGTGGCAATTAAATCCCGGTCAAAAAACCAGTCAAGTTCTTCATTGCATTGCAAATCAATCTGAATTCCGCTCTGACTGTTAAGAGGCCGGTTATTGATAATCAGCTCATCGAGAAAATCATACACATTGTGCTGATCAATATGAATGGAAAACAGATTAGTCTGCATTTTATATAAGGACAAAAGCTGAATCAGGGCGTTATTAATACGTCTTAGTTCATATTGAATGGTGGTCAGTGACTGTTTTTTCTGTTCAGGTAATTGATCCAGTTCATAATAGAGAGTTTCCAGACTGGAAAGAGACATTAGCAAAGAGTTTTTAATATCATGGATAAAGGACATTAATACTGCATTAAACTGTTCTGTCCGGTTTTTCAGGGACTTAAATTCTTCTGTATCTGTTAAGTTATTTACTTGTGTTTTATTGGTCAGTTCAGGCACTTAGTTTAATCCTGTATAAATAGCTTCCAGTTTCTGATATTTCTCATTCTCAGGTTCAAGATTTTTGCAGATATCCAGATAATGACGGGCTTTTTCCAGCATTTGATCGTTCCGGCCATGATTTTTAATATAAAACATCAGAGCCTGAGCGGCGTTCATATTAACAGAGATGCGTTGCGGTAAATTATCTGCGGCCTGTTCAAAGTATGGAATGGAATCGGCAATTCGATTATCGGTATACAGGCGTATGCCCTTGCCGTTAAGCAGCAGATATTGATAAGTCTTAGTTATTTCTTCTGCATTAGAATCACCTGGACCATTATTGATATTATCCTTCAGCGCTTCAGCCAGTTCGGTTTCACCCAGTTGGTCGGTAATAGTAAGCAAATCGCTTTTAAATTTTTCTGATAATTGACTGAGATCTTCAGGTATTTCGTTAATTGCTTTTTGAAATAATTCCCGGGCCATATCTTCATTGCCTAGTTCATTCTGCACCAGGCATTCTACCAGCCGGGTATGAGACAGAGCGCCGGCGTCTTTTTTATAGGTCTGTTTGGCGGTATTAATGGTCTGAATGGCATTTTTTTTCTGGCCGTTTTCAAGATACAGTTGGGCCAGATTAAGGTTATCATCGACGCGGCCAAAACAGGAGTATTTTCCTTCACGAACGGCTTTTTTTAAGGCCTGCTCTGCACTGTCCGTATCGCCGTTTTTTATCGCCACATCAGCCAGGTGCTGTTGACGGGCAATAGTATGAGGAGAAATACGGCTTGCCTGGGTCAGGACTTCCTGTACCTGTTCCAGTTTATTCTGCTGCTCCAGTGCCTGTGCCAGCAGATCATAAGCTTCAATATAATTTTTGTTTTCTTTGATAACCCCTTCCAGTAAACTCTGAGCCTGAGGGAAATCACCATTTTGTAACAGGGCTCTGGCTTTACCAACCCTGGCCCATTGAAAATCTCTTATAGACAGGGCTTTATTATAGACTTCCAGAGCAATATCCAGTTTGTTGGCAGCCAGCGCAATTTCACCCTTGAGTTTGCCTATTTCCAGAGCCTGTTTACTATGTTGTGCCATTTTTTCATCAGCCAGTTTAAGGGCTTTTTGATAGTCTTTTTTATTCCAGGTCCGGTAAATATCTTTTAAGATGGCTTTTTTCTGAACCAGCATGTCCAGACGTTTAAGTAATAGTTCTTTTGGGAAGGGTTTGTTCAGATAACCATCAGGCCGATATTCCACTGCAGCCATAACCATATTCTGAGTGTTTTCGGCTGTGATCATGATATAGATTGTGCCGTAAGGCATCAGACGACGATGCATGATTTCTTCAAGCAACTGCTGACCATTTTGACCATCGCCAAGATTATAATCACATGAAATGACATCATAT
>JALTKC010000147.1 GCA_027076245.1 Gammaproteobacteria bacterium | reverse complement strand
GCCAGAAAATAATTCTGACTCATCTCTTCAAAACAGCGCCGATTCATAATGCCGGTTAAACTGTCTGTTGAGGCCAGTCGGTTTAATGCATTATTTTTCTGAAGCAACTCACTTTCATAGTCATTAATCTTTTTTGTGTAACTGTAAAATAGAAGGCTGGCAAACAATAATCCGATAGCAGCACTGTTTATGGCGTAACTGGAAAGCTGCAGATCATAAACCATATTAACCGTTATAATGATGGTAATTGTAGCGGCAGTAATAAAAATACCACCTCGAAGATCCGTTATTATATAAGCCGCAAACAACAACAGATAAAACCAGATCATTCGAAACTCATCCTGAGGTACATTAATCAGTGCCGATGTACAAGTGAACAAGGCTATAAAAAGCAGACCCCAGGCTGAAAGCTGATAATTTAACTTTGATGATCGCAAAAGAATTAAAAGCACAATAGATGAAAATGAAAAAGCATAATCCACTTTTGAATGAAAAGATCCAATATCGTTAATGCCCAGATCACTCAGCAACCCAAACAAAAAGGTAAAGATTGCTGTGATAATCAAAATCATATTCAGCATTGTGAACTTATAGGCCAGCAGATCCTCATTCTCCTCAAAGGAGTGATTGACACTGAATAATTCTGTTATCTTTTTCAAAATTTTATCCGTTTTAAAATACTCACTGATCGTTGTTCTTCCATTATATTGTTTTTCTATATTTTTAAAATCAGCTATATTTTATGTTCTGCAATTTCTTCCAGTATAGTTTTTAAATGGGTAATATTAATGGGTTTAACCAGAAAACGATCCATGCCTGCATTAAAGCAAATTTCTGCCTCACCATCCATGGCATTGGCGGTTAGAGCTACAATGGGAATGTGATCCGGTTCCTGCTCAAGTTCACGTATGGTTTCAGTGGCCTGATAACCATCCATTACCGGCATCTGGCAGTCCATAAAAATGGCATCATAGGCATTTTCCTGCCAGGCCTGTACGGCCTGCTGACCATTTTCAGCTATATCCACTTCACAGCCTGCTTTCTGCAATAAAGTTCTGGCCACCATCTGGTTAACCTTGTTGTCTTCTGCCATTAATACTTTTAATTTTATCTCGCTCTGCTGCTGTTGACTTTCTTCCTGTAATGTCGCACCACCTTCAACAAAGTGATTGTCACTTAATACCTGAGCAATAAATTTTTTAAATCCACCCGGAGTAAATGGTTTTTTGATAAAGCCATTGACTCCCAGCTTCTTATACCTGTCTGCAAGTCCTGTCTCTGCCTTATTATTAATAACCACACTTCTAATGCTATTACAGTCTGTATTCTGATTTTTTAATGTTGTTAAAAGAGCCTGTATTGACTGATCATTTTCTGTTTCCAGAAATATTATCAAAGACTCTGCCTGTGGTTTAATTTTTCCTGCTGTTAACTGTTTGTTAAATTCTTCAGCACTGCTGTAACTTTCTGACTGCACCT
>JALTKC010000146.1 GCA_027076245.1 Gammaproteobacteria bacterium | reverse complement strand
CAGTTCTGGCCCATGACTTTAATTGGACTGGTATCACTGACTTTTGCAGGCTGGTTGTTTAAACACCGGATGTATTGAAGAAGAGCAGATACCTGTTATATTCTGCTTTTCCAGTTTTCAGGATCTCTTCTTGCGTGCAATACCGCCAGTACAATCAATCTGTCATTATCAACCAAATAATACACACTGAAGGGAAAGCGTTTTAGGACGACTCGTCTTACATCCTTATAGACTTTTTTATAAATCAGAGGAGATCGGGTAATTTTAGTTATGGCTCCATCTGCACATAATTTGAAGTCAAATCCGAGACCCTGTCTTTGATCCTGGTACCAATGAAAGGCATCCAGCAAATCGTCCCGAGCTTCAGGACGAATAATTAACTCATAGCCCATACTATATCATTTCGTTTTTAACTTCTTCCCATGACGACCCCTCGTCTGGTGATGCTTTATAGGCAGAAAGCCTTGCTTCAAGTATTTTCTTTTGGGATTCAGTAACTTCCAATGTATTTTCATCATTGGCTACACTGTCCCACAGTTCTTCAGCAAGCAAAATACGCTCGGATTGGCTAAGATCTTGAATATTAATTATTTTTTCAGTGTTCATAATAAATATTTTAGTTAAAAATATACAGTTTGTCGATAATGTGAGTTAACTAATATAACACTATTTTTTTAATAAAGGCTGTTTTAAACGCTCCAGAAAACCTTGATGGCCTGGAACATTATGCTGCAGATGGCGGTAAACGTGTACCTTAACAATATCGGTTATCAGGGCTGAAGTAATAGAATAACCCCAGATAAGTGCTATCTCAGGCCAGGTAATGGGTGCAATTAAACCAAAACCCCAGGCAGCAAGAATGGTGGCGGCTATTTTGGTAATGATTGCAGACCAGATCATTACAGGAGCAGGCCATGGCCGTTTCCACAAATAATCTTTACTGCGTGCTACAAACAGAACCAGATGTCCGGCAACCGCCATTTTTAAAAAGACATAAGTCTGAATATGAGCTGTATCCAGTTTCATAACATCCATAGCCAGTAACAGCATACCAAAACTGCCGATAACACCGACGATACCCATAGCCGTGGCCACCGTAATGACCTGATGCATATTCCAGCGCACGGGATTATTTTCCAGCCCGGTATGATCATAGGCAATGGCCATAATAGGAATATCATTAAAGAACGCCAGCAGGATAATCATAATGGCGGTAATGGGATAAAAATCAAAAAGGATCATGGTGGCTACTACAAAAAGCATAATCCGAATGGTTTCACAGATACGATAAATAGCATAAGCATTCATTCGCTCAAAAATACGTCGGGCTTCTTCAATGGCATTGATAATGACTGACAGTCCGGGTGCGGTTAAAACCAGATCGGCCGCAGCACGTGCGGCATCAGTAGCACCACTTACTGCAATACCCACATCCGCCTGCTTTAAGGCTGGCGCATCATTTACACCATCCCCGGTCATTC
>JALTKC010000145.1 GCA_027076245.1 Gammaproteobacteria bacterium | reverse complement strand
GGTTTGAAGGAACAGCCGTTTGTGGCTGAAAGCCTTATAGCCGGGACAGAATCCGGGTCGGCTGTTACCAGTGCTGCACCCGCTGCATCAGTTAATGAAAGCGCATCCAGCCTGAATGATGAACTAAAAAACCGGGAATTTAATAAAATTCTGGAAATTTTGCACGCCACAATGGGTAATCGGAAAATGGCTGCGGAAAAACTGGGGATCAGCCAGAGAACATTACGCTACAAGCTGGCCAAAATGCGTGAGCACGGAATTACTGTTCCCGGTGGATTTGGCGCGAAAACTGCTTAACAAATCAGTAGGGCTTGAAAAAGCAAAAAAATTGACACCATTTTTACAGATGAGTTAACAGATAAAGGAAAAACCATGAGTAATGATATTAATATGTCCAGTATGCTTCTACAGATGCGTTCCATGAGTGACATGGCTTCCTCAGGTGTTACTCCTTTACAGGTCAATAACCAGGGCTTGCCGGGGACGTCTGAGGCTGCAGGGATCAGGCCAGCTGAAACAAACAGAGTTGAATTCAGCAGTCTGCTTAAATCAGCCGTACAGCAGGTTAATGCCATTCAGAAACAGTCCAGCAGCTTAAAAAATGACTTTGTTTCAGGTAAGGAAGGTGTGGATCTGGTGCAGGTAATGATTGCCTCAGAAAAATCCAGTGTGGCTTTTGGCACCATGGTGGAAGTCAGAAATAAATTATTAAAAGCCTATGAAGAAGTTAAAAATATTCGGGTTTAATATCAGCTAATCAGCAGGGGACGGAGTAACAGCTAATGGCAGAAGAGGCAAAAACCAGCAGTAATAATACCATGCTGGCTTTACAGAATATCAGTGAATACCCATTATTACGCCAACTGGCCTTACTGGTCGGACTGGCAGCCAGTGTGGCTTTAGGGGTGGGTATTGTGTTCTGGGCACAATCACCTGATTATACCAGCCTTTATAATGATCTGCCTGATACGGAATTAACTCAGATTGCAGACTCATTGAAACAGTCAGGTATCAAGTACAAACTGACCGCGGGCGGGATTATGGTACCGGTCAATGATGTGGATAAAGCCAGAATGCAACTGGCGGCCCAGGGGCTGCCAAATATGAGACCGGAAGGTTTTGATATTCTTAATCAGGAACAGGGTTTTGGAACCAGTCAGTTTATTCAGGCCGCCCGTTATCAGCATGCTCTTGAAGAGGAGCTTTCCCGTTCAATCAGTGCCTTAAGAAATGTTAAATCAGCCAGAGTCCACCTGGCCATCCCCAAAGAATCCGTGTTTGTGCGTAACCGCAAAAAGCCCAGTGCTTCAGTGGTGGTTAATCTGTATTCTGGGCATCGTATCAGTGATGAACAGATTTCAGCCATTACCTATATGGTAGCTTCCAGTGTGCCTAATCTGCTGGTTGACGATGTGACCGTTGTGGATCAGATGGGACGTCTGTTAACGGATAAAGATGATAAGCAGGCCATGCTCAATTCTGAGCAGCTGGAATACGCCAATAAAGTAGAACAGAATTATATTGACCGAGTCAGTAATATACTGACCCCGTTTTTAGGACGTAAGGGATTTAAGGCACAAGTCAGTGCAGAACTGGACTTTACCCGTATAGAAAAAACCTCGGAAATGTATAATCCGGATGCCGAAGCTACCCGCAGTAAACAGCAGTTAATTGAACGGGTATCCGGCAATGGTGATGCCGGTGTGCCAGGTGCCTTATCCAATCAACCACCCGGCGGTGCCATAGCACCGGAAAATGCCGGAACTGCAGGCGCAGGCGGTACGGAAGGGGAGTCGGCCGGAGTCTTCAAAAACAAAGAAAGTATTACACAGAATTTTGAACTGGATAAGACCATCAGCCACACTCGTCTGTCAACTGGTACGGTTAAACGGCTGTCCATTGCGGTCGTGGTTGATGATAAAAAAACCGTCGCAGAAGATGGTACTATAAGCACTGCACCTCGTAATGAAGAAGAACTGAAGCGGATCACTGAACTGGTCAAACAGGCCGTTGGTTTTAATGCCCAGAGAGGGGACAGTGTGAACATTATTAATGCCGGCTTTGTTGAAGCTGAGCAGATAGAAGCCCTGCCGGAAATACCCGTCTGGGAACAGGCCTGGTTTATGCCGCTGGTTAAACAGGTATTGGCAGCTCTGGTGGTACTGTATATAATTTTTGGAGTCATTAAACCGGTATTTAAAAACCTGTCCAGACCACATAAAGAATTAGTGGGTATTGAAGGTGAGGGTGGTGCTGGAGCGACCGGTGCAGCAGGGCAGGCGGCACTGGAAGGTGGAGTCGGTGGAGAGCCGGGTGAAGAAACGGCCGATGCCCTGCCTAAACCGCCCGATGATTATGAAGTTCAGTTAGCCACTGCCCGAAAACTGGTGGTTGAAGATCCTAAAATTGCGGCACAGGTCGTAAAAAACTGGCTGGCAGCCTGAACTTAAATAATTAGTAAAATGATAAACGGCCTGTAGGCCGAAAACAGGCAGATAACTATTTGAGATTGTAATTATGGCCGATGAAAAACAACAGGATTCTGAGGATCTGGAAGGGATCAAACAGGCGGCAGTCTTTTTAATGTCTGTCGGTGAAGAAGAGGCCTCTGAAGTACTCAAGCACCTGGGACCCAAAGAAGTGCAGAGTATAGGTGAAGCCATGGCCTCCATTAAAAATGTGGATAAGGATATGGCTACCAATGTTCTGCAAAATTTTAATACCATTGTCGGCGGGCAGACCGGGCTGGGTATGGGTTCAGAAGATTATCTGCGCAATGTCCTGAATAAAGCTCTGGGTAAAGATAAAGCCGGTGGTGTTATTGACCGTATCTTGCTGGGTCGTCAATCCAAGGGGCTGGAAGCACTTAAATGGATGGAGCCGCGTTCTATTGCAGAAGTGATTCGTCTTGAGCATCCCCAGATTATTGCCATTGTACTTTCCTATCTGGAAGCGGATCAGGCAGGTCAGGTACTTTCTCACCTGCCGGAAAATACCCGGGCCGATATTATGATGCGTATTGCCAGTCTGGATGCGATACAGCCGGCTGCTTTGTTTGAGCTGGACGAGATCCTGGAAAAACAGTTTGCCGGTAATGAAGGTAATATTCGTTCTTCCAGTGTCGGTGGTATTAAGACTGCCGCGGATATTCTTAACTTTGTGGACGGTGCTTCTGAAGCGGCCATTATGGAAGGCATCAAAAGTGTGGATGAAGATCTGGGGCAGGAAATCGAAGACAGCATGTTTGTCTTTGATAACCTGGCTGAAGTGGATGACCGGGGTATTCAGGCTCTGCTGCGTGAAGTCTCTTCCGACATACTTATTGTGGCTCTTAAAGGGGCTGATGAAGCGGTTAAAGAGAAAATTCTTAAAAATATGTCCAAACGTGCCGCAGAAATGCTGCGTGATGATCTGGAAGCCAGCGGTCCTGTCAAACTCAGTGAAGTGGAAGACGCGCAACGTGAAATTCTCAGTGTAGCCAGACGTATGGCGGAAGCCGGTGATATAGCCCTGGGTTCAGGCGGTGATGAATATGTCTGATCGTCCGGGCAGCAGGATTATCAGGGGGGATGAACAGACCGTTTATGAACGTTATGAATTACCTAATGTAAAATCCCGACAGCAGACAGAAGATGAGCAGGCCGGCCTGGTGACAGCGGCACAACTGGAAGCCCTGCAGAAACAGGCTTATGATGAAGGCTTTCAGCAGGGTAAGGATGAAGGCTATCAACAGGGCCTGGAACTGGGAAAGCAGGAGGGACATGCCCAGGGACTGGTCGAAGCTCAGGAAGAAGTCCAGCAGATCATTAAGCGTTTTGAGCAGATCATCAAATTTCTAAGTGAGCCGGTAGAACAGGTCAACCTTGAAGTAGAAGAAGAATTACTGCAACTGGCCATGGCAACCGCCAAGCAGATCATTCGACGGGAAATTAATGCCGATCCTGGTCAGATTATTGCGGTTATTAAAGAAGGTATTTCAGCTTTACCTTCCGGAGCCAGTAAAATTAAGGTGTATCTCCATCCTGCGGATGCAGAAATTGCCCGTGAAAACTTGAAACTGTCTGCTGAAGAACATTCTGAAAACGGTACAGAAAATGATGAACCCCTCTGGACGGTGATCGACGAACCGGTATTAACCCGGGGCGGCTGTCGAATTGAGTCCGAATCCTCCCTGATTGATGCCACTATTGAAACCCGGGTGGCCGAAATAGCGGCTCAGATTATGGGCAGTGAGCGAACCAGCAGTCGTCAGGAAGACTCTAATGATGATACCGAAGCAGAGGCTGGAGCTGAAGATGAGTCATAAATATGGACAATGATGCCGCGTTCTTACCTGATTTTAATTCCAGCTGGCTGCAGCGTCTGAGAAATGCCCGTGAAATTATAGAAACACAGCCAGTTGGACTGACAGTAGAAGGGCGTCTGACCCGTATGGTGGGGATGACGCTGGAAGCGGTTGGCTGCCAGTCAGCTATTGGTGGCCGCTGTCTGGTTGAAGGTGTGGATAAACAGCTGATTGAAACCGAGGTTGTGGGTTTTTCCGGCGACAAACTGTATCTGATGCCGACTACCGGAATCAGCGGTATTTTGCCCAATGCCCGGGTTATTCCAACCA
Organism: Gammaproteobacteria bacterium; assembly: GCA_027076245.1. Classification (GTDB taxonomy): domain Bacteria; phylum Pseudomonadota; class Gammaproteobacteria; order GRL18; family GRL18; genus JANELJ01. Next base: position 1,880 of record JALTKC010000145.1, on the reverse strand, counting down.
GCAGTACCTACCAGGTACCAGTTGGCAGCAGCTTACTGGGACGAGTGATTGATGGTTCTGGTAATCCTCTGGATGGTAAAGGCCCGCTAAAAAATACCCATACCGCACCACTCAGTGCGGAAACCATGAACCCCCTGTCCAGAGAACCCATCAGTACACCCATGGATGTTGGCGTCAGAGCGATCAATGCACTGCTGACCGTAGGGCGTGGTCAGCGTATGGGGCTGTTTGCCGGCAGTGGTGTGGGTAAAAGTGTACTATTGGGTATGATGACTAAATTTACCAATGCGGATGTGATTGTGGTCGGCCTGATTGGAGAACGTGGCCGGGAAGTTAAGGAATTCATTGAAAATATTCTGGGTCCTGAAGGCATGGCCCGTTCCGTGGTAGTGGCGGTTCCTGCAGATCAGTCACCCGTTATGCGTCTGCACGGCGCACAGGTGGCCACCAGTATTGCGGAAGATTTCAGAGATCAGGGTAAGCATGTGTTATTACTGATGGACTCCCTGACCCGCTTTGCTCAGGCTCAGCGTGAAATTGCTCTGGCCATTGGTGAGCCACCGGCCACCAAGGGCTACCCGCCTTCCGTCTTTGCTCGTCTGCCGGCACTGGTAGAACGCGCCGGTAATGGGGAACAGGGTGGCGGTTCCATTACGGCTTTCTATACTGTGCTTACCGAGGGAGATGATCAGCAGGATCCCATTGCCGATGCGGCCCGGGCTATTCTGGATGGTCATATTGTCTTATCCAGAGACCTGGCAGAGATGGGACATTATCCTGCCATTGATATCGAAGCCTCTATCAGCCGGGTAATGTCGGAAATAGCGGATGAAGAACACCTCGAATATGCACGACGCTTTAAACAGATATTTTCAACCTATCAACAAAACCGTGATTTAATCAATGTTGGCGCCTATACTTATGGTACAGACCGAAATATAGATGAAGCAATTGAGTTGCAGCCGTCTTTAATGGACTTTTTACAACAGGGCATGAATACTGCGGTGGATCTGCAAGCCAGCCTGCACGACCTGGAGGTCGTAATGACACAACCCACACAACAACAGAAAATTATAAACAATCAACCGGCCGTAACCCCTGGCGCAGCATCCGCCAATGCCTACAAACAACAATAACGATTTACTAAACCCTAAAATCTAAAACCTAAAACCTAAAACCTAAAACCTAAAACCTAAAACCTAAAACCTAAAACCTAAAACCTAAAACCTAAAATCTGACCTATGCCCAAATCCAAATCTCAGAGAATGCGCCCCGTCAACCGCCTGGCTGACAAGCAGGAACAGCAGTCCGCCATTATCTTTTCCCAGTGCCAGGCCAGAGTTCAGGAACTGGAACAACAACTTGAAAAACTCTATCAATACAGAGACGGCTATAATCAGCAAATGCTGGAAAAGTCACAGCAGGGAATGGGCAGCTATCGCCTACAGGACACCCTGATGTTTATGAACAACCTCAACCAGAGCATCGAAACCCTCCTCAACCAGATCCAGAAACAGAAAGAGCTATGCATAGAAAAACGGGAGGCCTGGATGACCATGCATAATAAAAAAAGAATCTATAACAAGGTCACAGAAAAATACCTCCACGAAGAACAAAAACAAAAAAACAAACAGGAACAAAAATCCCTGGACGAACACAACCAGAACCTCTACCACAGAAAAAACACCAAACTATAAATCCCCCTCTATACTTTTCTCAACGCTCAACGCTCAACGCTCAACGCTCAACGCTATATTCTCCTTTAAATTCTAATTCTAAATTCCCTTCGTAACCCCCTAAAAAACATATATTTTCAAGCTGCATTAAAAGTTGGTACGCCAGTTGCATTATCTAGTATTAAAACGTACTCGTTAAATTTT
>JALTKC010000144.1 GCA_027076245.1 Gammaproteobacteria bacterium | reverse complement strand
GCACATCGGGGTCCAGGCGTGGGTACAGCATCTGCTCCAGATGCTGAGGGTTAATGCGTAATAAAGCCTGTTCTTTAGTGAGCAGCCCTTCCCGTTCCATTTCCACGGAGGTTCTGACCATTGCCGTAGCATTCATTTTACCGTTACGGGTTTGCAGGCAGTATAAAACGTCCCGCTCGATGGTAAATTCAAAGTCCTGAACTTCACAATAATGATTTTCCAGCCTTGAACGCAGATCTTCCAGCTGCCGGTATATTTCGGGCATTTCATTAGCCAGTTGCTCGATGGGCTTGGGCGTTCTGATCCCTGCCACCACATCTTCACCCTGGGCATTGGTCAGGTACTCACCGTACAGACGGTTTTCGCCGGTGCCTGGATTACGGGTAAAGGCCACGCCGGTGGCACAGTCATCTCCGCGATTGCCAAAGACCATAGTTACAATATTAACCGCCGTGCCATTGGCCATTTCCGGGGTAATATTAAATTCCCTGCGATAATCAATGGCCCGCTTACCCATCCATGAGTTAAACACCGCTTTAATGGCCAGTTCTAACTGTTCATAGGGGTCTTCGGGGAACTCTCTACCGGTCTGCTGTTTAACAATATTCAGAAATTCATTGCAGGCCTGCTGTAAATCATCAGCGGATAAACCAATATCTTCCTGAATACCCTTCTGGGTCTTAATTTCAGCAAATGCCTCATCAAAAGGCTCATCGGCAATACCCAGGGCTACTTTACCGAATAACTGGATAAAACGCCGGTAAGCATCATAGGCAAAGCGGGCATCACCGGTCTGTTCTATTTCCCCTTTCAGGGTATCCCGGTTAAGTCCCAGATTTAAAATTGTATCCATCATACCGGGCATGGACATGGCCGAACCGGAACGTACAGAAACCAGCAGAGGATTATCCGGATCGCCGAATTTTTTACCGGTTTTCTGTTCCAGCTGCTGCATTTGTTCATGAACTTCAGCCATCAGGTTATCGGGCAATTCGCCGGTTTCTGAAGCCAGATACTGCAGACAGGTTTCAGTAGTAATAACGAAGCCGGGCGGAACATTAAGACCAATCTGGGTCATTTCACAAAGGTTGGCACCTTTGCCCCCCAGTAAGGCTTTATTTTTTCCATCGCCTTCTTCAAATGCATAGACCTGTTTATTCATTCCGTTTTTCCTTTGGGGTTTTTAGGTTTTTGTTTTTTGTAATTGGGGTTAGAGACGGCCGTAGAGAGTGTTCATTTTTCTGGCTATGGCCTGGGTTTCTTCATTGATCTGTTCCCAGCCGAAGCGCCATTGCCAGTTGCCTTCTATGGTACCTGGGGTATTCATTCTATGGCCTGTGCCCAGTTGCAATAAATCCTGTAGCGGCAGAACAGCCAGCTTTGAGACAGAGGCCATGGTAACACTCATCAGCACCAGGTTCAGGTTTTCATAGGGGAAGTTAAAATATTCCCGGATAAAGTGTTTTTCATCTTCACTAATGGTTTCCA
>JALTKC010000143.1 GCA_027076245.1 Gammaproteobacteria bacterium | reverse complement strand
CCTGCAAATTTTTCCAGAGCCTGTGCAATTTTCTGTTTCTCTACACCCAGTTCATCGGCAATGGTAATCGCAGCCAGAGCATTCTGCACATTATGCAGACCGGGCATATTTAATGTGATCGATAACCACTCATTATGCTGACCATCGGTGTTTTTACAGGACACCTTGAACGAGGTCCGGTTAAACTGCTGTTCAATATTAAAGGCCCGAACATCCGCCTCTTTATTTTCCAGACCATAGGTTTTAACGGGCTTGGAAATATCCTGAACCAGTTCAGCCACAACCGGATCATCAATACATAATACCGCCAGTCCATAAAACGGTAACTGGTGTAAAAACTCATTAAAGGTGGATTTCAGTTTTTCAAAATCGCCACCATAGGTATCCATATGATCCGCTTCAATATTGGTGACCACTGAAATCATGGGCTGTAAATGTAAAAAGGATGCATCACTTTCATCCGCTTCAGCCACCAGGTATTTACTACCGCCCAACCTGGCATTGGTACCGGCACTATTGAGTTTACCGCCAATAACAAAGGTCGGATCCAGTCCGCCTTCTGCCAGCACACTGGCCACCAGTGATGTGGTTGTGGTCTTACCGTGTGTTCCGGCAATAGCAATACCAAATTGAAAACGCATCAGTTCTGCCAGCATTTCCGCCCTTGGAATAATAGGTATTCTTAATTCTCTGGCCCGAAGCACTTCCGGATTATCCTGACTGACAGCGGTGGAAGTCACAACAACATGAGCCTGTTCCACCTGATGAGCATTATGTCCCTGATAGACAGTCGCGCCGGCTTTAGTCAAACGTTCAGTTACCCTGGACAGTTGAAGATCAGAACCGGATACCTGATAGCCCATATTCAGCATCACTTCCGCAATACCACTCATACCGGCACCGCCAATACCAATAAAATAGATATGCCTGATCCGTCCCATGGTCAGTTCAGGATGGTTATTAATAGTGGCCTGTTCGTTATAATGTTTTGTCATAATATTATCCTGCCAGACTCAGACATTCCTGTGCGACCACTTCGGCGGCATCGGTAATGGATAGTTTTCTTGCCTGTACCGACATTGCAGTTATTTTTGCCTGACTTAAATCAGCCAGTAACTGTGCCAGTTTTTGTTTATCCAGCTCCCTCTGCTGTATCAGTACAGCCGCTTCCTTATCTGCCAGATAAGCCGCATTGGCTGTCTGGTGATCATCCACAGCATAGGGAAACGGCACCAATATGGACGCAACACCGGCTGCAGCTATTTCACTGACCGTTAAGGCACCTGAACGGCAGATAATGACATCAGCCCATGCATAACTCTGTGCCATATTTTTAATAAAAGGCATGACCTCATAGTCAATAACTTCATTCACCAAACCATTTAATACCTGATAAGCCTGTTCAGTTTCACCCTGATGCTTTTCACCGCACTGGTGTTTAACCTTAATGCTTTTAAAGTCACTCTGTGTAAGCATCTGCTTTTGCACAATAAGCTCTAAAGCCTGTGGAATGGTTTTATTTAAAGCCATTGCTCCCAGGCTGCCACCGACCACAAGGATATTTAACTGCTCAGGGTGCTGTTGCCAGTGCTGTGTTAAGCGTGTTTCTGGTGCTTCTATAGACACAATTTCCTGACGTACCGGGTTACCGCAAACCGCTAATTTGGGTGCTGCTTTAAAAGCCCCTGGAAAAGCGGCAAATACTTTTTTTGCCAGCCGGTATAATAATTTATTGGTCAGTCCCGCTATAGCATTCTGCTCATGCACCACCAGGGGTTTAGACAGTAACCATGCCATCAATCCTCCAGGACCGGTAACAAAACCACCCATACCCAGTACCACACTCGGTTTAATCTTCCGATAGACACTCAAGGTCTGCCATAGGGCTTTTAGTAATTTAAAAGGCATGGTAATCAATGTCTTTATACCTTTACCCCGCAAACCGCCGATTTCAATAAAATGAATCGGGTAGTGATATTCCGGGATCAGTCTGGCTTCCATACCTTTATTTGTACCCAGCCAGTGGATCTGCGCACCGTGCTGTTTTAAAACATCGGCAACAGCCAGAGCCGGAAAGATATGTCCACCGGTACCACCCGCCATAACCAGAACTACAGGAGTTTGTGTCTGTGTCATACGGCCACTCCTTTATCCGGATAGTTCTGCTGTTTATCGGTTTTATTGCCCCTGCTAAACAGTTGCCAGAACTGACTGCCCATCTGATATTTAAAACGGGTTTCATGTTCTGCTCTTAATACCAGGGCAATAGCCACGCACATAATCATCATACTGCTGCCACCATAACTCATCAGAGGCAGGGTCAGGCCTTTAGTAGGCAGGACCCCCATATTAACGGCAATATTGACAAAGGCCTGCAATCCAATCCAGATGGCAATGCCGAACATTAAATAAGCCGCAAAAAATTTATTGGCGGCATCTGCCTGTCTGGCTACCACAAAAATTCGCACGACCAGCGCCGCAAATAAAGCGATAACAGTTATTGCACCAATACCACCCAGTTCTTCTGCCAGCACGGCAAATAAAAAGTCAGTATGCGCTTCAGGCAGGTAAAACAGTTTCTGAATGCTATTGCCAAGCCCAACCCCGGTCATTTCTCCCCGACCAAAGGCAATCAGAGACTGGGTTAACTGAAAACCGCTGTTAAACGGATCTTCCCAGGGATTCATAAAAGACTGTAAACGTTCCATACGATAGGGTTCAAGGACTATCAACAGATACATGGCCAGCCCCATCAGTAAAATCAGAATAGCAAACTGCCATAAACGTACTCCGCCCAGAAACAGCATGCCCAGAGCAGTTGCAGAAATCACTACAGTAGCTCCCAGATCAGGCTCCATAAGCAGCAAAACCCCTACAACCGATAAAACTATCATTGGCATTAAAAAGCCCTTAAGGTTTGTTTTAACATTTTCATTATGTCTGACCAGATAACCCGCCAGGTAAATCACCATAGCCAGTTTGATTAATTCGGAAACCTGCAGGTTAAACACACCCAGGGGGATCCAGCGGGCACTGCCGTTTATTTCCCGACCTACACCCGGTATTAGAACAGCAACCAGCAGAACCAGCCCAATAAACAGAATCAGTGGTCCGCTCTTTTGCCAGAACTTCATGGGTGTAAACAATACCAGAGCGCCTAAAACAAAACCCAGTCCTGTTGCGGTTAGCTGCCGATACAGATAGTAAAAGGGTTCACCGTTATTTCGATCAGCTATGGATACCGACGCAGAACCCACCATAATTATGCCCAGTGCAATAAGGATCATACTCAATAATAATATCCACGGATCTACCAGCCATTGCTGTTCATCTTTTGTTACCGTCTGTTTTATGGCGGTTACAGTTTTACTGCTGCTTTTCACTACCCGTTTTTTTACAGGGTCTGTTTTTGCTATTTTAGGCTTAGCTTGTGTAACCTTCTGTCCCCGTTTTTTGGCACTGTCATTAAAAAGTTCAGTTAAAGACTTTTCTTTTGACCGATCCTTACGCCCATTATTAATATAAATATTAGCTGACATCTCTGAAGCCCTCCTGAATGTCAGCTATATGATCCGGATTTATATCTGCACAATCATAAATACTGGCTTTAAAATCATTACCCCTAGCACTGTAGTTTGCATACATATCAAAACTGGCACAGGCCGGTGACAATAAAACCGTATCACCTTTTTGTGCCAGTGCCATTGCTTTTTGTACGGCAGCCTGCATGGAAGTCACATGGATAATCCGTTCATTTGCCATTCCAGCATTTAATACCGCATGCTCAATGTGTTCGGCATCCTGCCCCATTAACAGCAGATATTTAACTCTGGCTTTAATAACCTTGCCCAGTTCAGAAAAATCAGCGCCCTTACCAATACCGCCGGCAATTAAAATTAGCTGACGCTGTGCGTAAGCTTTATCATCTTCCGGTTCCAGACCCATTATAGCGGCTATGGTTGCACCCGCATTGGTACCTTTTGAGTCATTATAGAAATTAACTCCGTTAATTTTTGCAACCCATTCACAACGATGTTCCAGACCGGCATATTCCCGGACAGCCTGAAGCATTTTTTCTCGGCCCAGAGACAGAGGTTCCAGCAAGGCCATAGCGGCCAGTACATTCAGGTAGTTATAAACACCTTTCAGGTGTAACTCACTGGCTTTAAGCAATATTTCCTGACCTTTTTTCAGCAGGTAGTCACCATCCTGTGTTTTCTGCAGACCGTACTCATCAGTCTGAGGCTCCTCTGAGCCGAAATAAATGCATCGTTCCGGTGTAAGGCAAAATTCATTGATGGGCTTACTTTTAAACAGATTTAATAGCTGCTGCTCATCTTTGTTAATAACCGCCCAGTCAGTATTGTTGTAGATGGTCGTTTTAACCTGACGATAATCATCCAGACCGTTATAACGATCCATATGATCTTCTGAAACATTCAGCACTATGGCACTGAGTGTTTTTAAACTATAAGTCGTTTCCAGTTGAAAGCTGGATAATTCCAGTACATAGAGATCACTTTGTGTAGCTAATAAATCCAGTGCTGGGGTTCCCAGATTGCCGCCGGCAATGGTTTTAACTCCGCAATCTAAAGCTGTTTTTTCAACCAGAGTGGTAACAGTACTTTTGCCATTTGAACCGGTAATGGCAATAACCGGCTTATCCACCACCTGAGCAAACAGTTCAATGTCTCCAATAATCAAACTGCCTTGATCAGATAAAGCTCTGAAAATTGCACTGCGTACTGAAATTCCGGGACTGACAATGATCTGCGGATACTGTTTAAACTGCTCATAGTTAAAATCACCCAGCAGCAATTCTGAATCCGGAAATTCATTTCTTATAGTATCCTGACCAGCCAGTTCAGAACGATTATCTGCCATATCAAAGGGACAGTTCTTTTGTTTCAGATAGCGTGCCACAGACAAACCGGTGCCACCCAGCCCGACCACCAGTGTCGGCTGACTGAAAACAAAAGGTTTGTACTGCCCCGTATTATTCATTATTTTTATTCAGCTTTTATCCTGCTAATGGCTTTTATCCTGCTAATGGCTTTTATCCTGCTAATGGCTTTAACGTATCTTTAATGAGGCCAGACCAATCAATACCAGAATAACAGTAATGATCCAGAACCGGACAATCACTCTGGGTTCCGGCCAGCCTTTTAATTCAAAGTGGTGGTGTATGGGTGCCATCCGAAATATACGGCGTCCGGTCAGTTTGTAGGAAGCCACCTGTAAAATAACTGAAATGGTTTCCATAACAAATACACCGCCCATAATAAACAGTACAATTTCCTGACGAACCACCACCGCAATAATACCTAGACCGGCACCCAGTGCCAGAGCGCCCACATCACCCATAAAAACCTGAGCAGGATAGGTGTTAAACCATAAAAAGCCCAGACCGGCGCCTACAAATGCCGCACAGATCACGACAATTTCTCCAACGCCGTGAATATAGGGAATGCCCAGATATTCAGCAAAGTTATAGTGCCCGGTCAGATAGGCAAAGACCCCAAAAGCACCGGCCACCATTACCGTCGGCATAATGGCCAGTCCATCCAGACCATCCGTCAGGTTGACGGCATTACTGCTGCCAACAATCACCAGATAGGTCAGTAAAATATAAAAGGGGCCCAGGTCAATAAAAACATCTTTCATAAAGGGAATAAGCAGCTGGGTTTCCTGTACACTCTGGGCACTCATATATAAATACATCGCCGCACCAAAACCAATGATGCTCTGCCAGAAATATTTATAACGGGCAATCAGTCCACGGGTATCTTTATGAACAATTTTTTTATAATCATCAATCCAGCCGACAACTCCAAACAGCAGGGTTACAATCAGTACGACCCAGACATAACGATTGCTTAAATCCCCCCATAATAAGGTACTGACTGCAATAGCCACTAATATTAAAGCCCCGCCCATGGTCGGCGTTCCGGCTTTACTGAAATGACTTTCCGGACCATCATCACGAATAGTCTGGCCAATCTGCCGGACACTGAGCTTTTTAATCATCATGGGACCTACCAGCAGAGCAATGCTGAGCGCTGTCAGGATCCCCAGGATAGCCCGCATGGTCAGATAGGAAAACACATTAAATGCGCTATAGTACTGTGACAGATATTCCGCTAAAGCCAGCAACATTATTGAGTACCTTCTTTATGATGTATGTCTGATTCTGCTTTTAATTGAGCATTCATTTCTAACGCAGCCACTATCTCTTCCATTTTCATGGTTCTGGAACCTTTTATTAATACCACATGTTCTGATTGCAGAACTTTTTTTAACTCATTAACAAGCTCATTTCGATCGGTAAAATGATTTGCCTGCGGTGCATCCGCACCGGCATCAATAAACCCCTTATGAGTCATTTCAGTCAGGCTTCCAAGACTAAACAGACGATTAATACCCAGCCTGAATGCATCCTGCCCCAGTTCATAATGCAGAGCTTCAGCTTCCGCCCCCAGTTCGCCCATATCACCTAAGACCAGAACATGCTTTCCCTTAATCTGTTTAATGGCTTCAATACCTGCCCGAA
>JALTKC010000142.1 GCA_027076245.1 Gammaproteobacteria bacterium | reverse complement strand
CATCCGGCTCCGCCCTCTACCCTGAATGTATTTAACAAGCGTTATGATTTAACCACTCTGGACAATCCTGTGCGTGAGCAGCTTATAGCCAGTATGACCCGTGGTGATAAAGAACAGGGCTGGGATATTTACAATAATGCCGTCACTGCCGGACGGGATATTTATTATCAGAACTGCTTTTTCTGTCATGGTGATCTACTCTATGGAGAAGGTGTTTTTGCGGATGGTTTTAACCCGCGTCCAATTAATTTTCAGGATGAAACCATCAATCAGCTACAGGAAGCATTTTTATTCTGGCGGATCACAACAGGAGGCCCCGGATTACCTAAAGAAGGTACTCCATGGAATTCAGCTATGCCTGTCTGGCATGAAATGCTGAGTGAAAAAGATGTCTGGAATGTGATTACCTTTTTATACGACTACATTGGTGAAGTACCTCGTATCTGGGATGCAGATGTTTCTAAAATTGCCACTGGTATGAAAACTGAACTTGAAAGCCGCCGTGCCAATATGACAGGGGAGCCTTTATATCAACTGCGCTGTGCAGTCTGTCATGGTGAAAGCGGAGCGGGTGACGGGGTGGCGGCTGACAGACTTTATCCCAGACCGCGGGATTTTACCCTGGGACTGTTTAAATACAAAACTTCACCGGGCACACAGCCGGTACGGGATGAGGATCTGTTTAATACCATTAAATATGGTTTAACCGGAACTGCTATGCCCGGTTGGAGCAGGCTGTTAAATGATGAGCAGATCAAATCCCTGATTCCGGTTATTAAACGTTTTGATGTATCTGCAACCTGGGCACCGGAAGATGCGGAAGATGAAGCTTTTGATGATGATGGTCATTATTTAAAAGATGACTTTAAAAAAGTCACAGAAACAGAACCGCTTAAGGGGCAGATCCCGTACAGTGAAGAATCAGTTGCCAAAGGAAAAAAAGCCTTTAAACCCTGTCAGGAATGCCATGGAGTGGAAGGGCGGGGTAATATCCGTTCCGGTAAGCGGCTTACAGATGACTGGGGTTATCGGGTCTGGCCGAGGGATCTGAATAAACCCTGGACATGGCGGGTAACAAACCGGGCAAGTGCTGAAGATCCAGTTAAAGCACGTGATGAAATAATAAAAAATATCTATCAGCGTCTGTCCATTGGTATTCCAGGTACTCCCATGCCGGCACACCGTGCGGAAGGTGAGGGTAATGCTGATCCAGTCAGCCTGGAAGATCGCTGGCATATTTCCAATTATGTTTATTCACTCAGAGAACATAATACCCCGCCTGGTAAAAGTGTAATTAAGGGTTTGAAAGTGTCTGGAAAACTGCCGGACTCTGTTACAGATGAACTCTGGCAGCAGGCACCGGTTACATCTTTACGTCTGGTACCGAATATTATTAAAGAGCCCCGTCTGTTCCGGCCGTTGAATGATCTGATCAGTGTCAGAGTACTTTATAACGATGATGATATTGCCTTCCTTCTGGAAATAAACGACCGAACAGAAAG
>JALTKC010000141.1 GCA_027076245.1 Gammaproteobacteria bacterium | reverse complement strand
CAATAAACACTTGTCCGGTTCGATTAATCAGATACAGGGTATTACGGTATTTTCTGATTTCACATTGAAAGGCATCTCTTTTCCAGCAGACCACTGGCGAGGCATCATCACGGGAAAAGATAATATTGTGTACCACCTGTTCAAGAATTTTTTTAGATGGCATGGGTAAGTCATTGATGTGTATCCAGTATCTTAGTAAATTATGCACCCGGGCCAGTTTAAAACGGGCATCAGCTAAGGCCTGTGATGCAGATAAACTGACCAGCTCTCTGACTTTATTGAGTACCAGTTTATTGGCTGTCTGCTGCTCATTTTTACATTTTGCAGCAGTAAAATCCTCCTCAGCCATAATATCGAGCAGATATTGAGACTCGCCCAGCACATTGGCGGTACGGGCAATATTACTTTGCACCGAAGGCCAGTGTCTCTGCAGTTCAGGAAGAATACTATGACGTAAAAAATTACGGTCAAAACGCTGCTCCTGATTGCTTTCATCTTCTACCCAGTGCAGTTGATGCTGCTGTGCATAGGCCAGTATGCTCTGCTTATTGACATCCAGCATGGGCCGGCACAGCCAGCCTTTGCCAAAAGTCTTAAGCTCAGGCATGGCCGATAAACCACGAGTGCCGCTGCCGCGCATTAACTGCAGCAATACGGTTTCGGCCTGATCATCCAGATGCTGGGCAGTGAGCAGACATTCATCCTCTGTTAAAATTTCATGAAAAGCCTGGTATCTTGCTTTGCGGGCCGCGGCTTCCGGACTTTGCCCCTGCTCAGGTCGGGCATTAACTTCAATAATACTCAGTGGGATGCCCAGTTCATAACAAATCTGCTGACAATGCTCCCCCCATTTTTGAGCATGAGGACTGAGTCCATGATCGATATATACCGCAGAAAAACTCAGATCATTACCCAGATTATATTTTTTTAGTTGATAGCAGAGATGCAGCAGAACATGGGAGTCTACTCCGCCGCTGTAGGCTATAAGGAATTTCTGGCTGTCAACCAGACGGGTTAGGTGATAATGAAGGGACTGAGGAGTTACCGACATGGCCTGTTACTCCTTCCAGTTCCTTTCACCATTAGGCCTCAATAAAATTACCGTATTTCATCAGGCGTTCGTAGCGGGTATCCAGCAGACGATCCACGGGCAGTTCGGACAGGTGTTCCAGCGTTTCCAGTAAGGACTGTTTCAGTTTATTGGCCATGGCTTTATGATCGCGATGTGCACCGCCCAGTGGCTCTTCTATGATCTGGTCCACCAGACCCAGTTCTTTTAAACGCTCTGAAGTAATACCCATAGCTTCAGCCGCTTCAGAGGCTTTATCAGCACTTTTCCATAAAATAGAGGCGCAGCCTTCCGGAGAAATGACGGAATAAGTGCTGTACTGCAGTATATTAACCCGGTCACCGACACCAATAGCCAGTGCGCCGCCGGAACCACCTTCACCGATAACGGTACAGATAACGGGAACTTTTAACTCGGACATTTCGATTAAATTGCGGGCAATGGCTTCACTTTGGCCGCGCTCTTCAGCATCGACACCGGGATAGGCACCGGGGGTATCAATAAAGGTCAGAATGGGTAATTTAAAACGCTCAGCCAGTTTCATCAGCCGCAGCGCCTTGCGGTAACCTTCCGGACGGGGCATACCGAAATTACGTTTTACCTTTTCTGCCGTGTCCCGGCCTTTCTGGTGGCCTATAACCATAACCGGTTTGCCCTCCAGACGGGCCAGACCGCCAACAATAGGAGAATCATCGGCAAAAGCCCTGTCACCATGCAGTTCTTCAAAATCCGTAAACATATGTTCAATATAGTCCAGGGTATAAGGACGTAAGGGATGACGGGCTAACTGGGAGATCTGCCAGGGCGTCAGACTTTTAAAAATGGACTCTGTTAAGGAACGGCTCTTACCCTGCAGGGTGGAAATTTCTTCAGATAAGTTAAGATCGGTATCATTGCCGACATAGCGAAGCTCTTCAATTTTAGCTTCCAGTTCAGCAATGGGTTGTTCAAAATCAAGAAAATTTGGATTCATTGTGTCTTTTCTTATGTTTTAATTCTGGCAATTAAGTCCCTTTTTACTGCGGGGGAAGTTAACTACGCAAATTGGAGACCTGGGGGTTGTAAATGGCTTATTTTTAGTGCATTTCAACCCCCTTAATCCCCCTTCTAAAGAAGAGAGATGTTAAGAGCAAAATCTTGTCATACAGTTAATAATTATACCATTATTAGTTTATAAAGTAAGCTATGGCAATATAACGAAAAAATTTACCCAGAGTGATATAAAGCAGAGCCTGCAGCCAGCTTATTTTAATCAGCCCGGCCACCAGACATAAAGGGTCGCCGATGATGGGCAGAAAACTGAAAAACAGTACCGGGGCACCATGCTGCTCCAGCCAGCGTTCAGCTTTACGTCTGCTTTTATCTGCTTGCCTGTTCGGCTTTTTTTTATCCCTGTCTTCCAGCAGTCCCCGGCGTATTAATATCCCCAGCAGCCAGTTGGTCATACCGCCTAAAGCATTAGCCGTACCTACTATAACAATCAATAACCAGACCGGCCAGTTTTGCTGGGACAGCATCCAGGCAAACAGGGCTTCAGAACTTCCCGGCAGCAGGGTTGAAGAGGTAAAGCCGCTGAAAAACAGGGTCAGAAGTTCCATTAACGGTAAATGATTTTACTCGTATGGCCGGTCAGGTGTTCCAGGCGCTGAATGAGTTCCCGGTTCAGATGCACCCGCCACTTATCCCCAAGGCGTATAACCGCTTTGGCTTTTTCCCCCCGGTAATAACAGACCACCGGACATTCCCCGCCTTCAGAAAACGTATTGAGCAATTCCCTGAACTGCTCAATAAAATCATTATCTATTTGCTCCCGATGCAGGGATACAGCCAGTCTGCGGGCAAAATGATTACGGGCTTCATCCAGATCATATATATGATTAACATTAATACGGGCATTACCGGAATAATGATCCAGTCCCAGTTCACCGGAAACCACAATCACTGAATCCTTAATTAAAATATCTTTAAATTCTGTGTATTTTTCTGCAAACAGAGTAATTTCCTGACGGGCGCTGCGATCATCAATGGTCACAATGGCCATTAAACCCCGTTTGGTATTAATGGTTCGAATACCAATAATAAGCCCGGCAATAACAATATTCTGTTTTTTATCCGGGTTGAGTTCAACCAGACGATGGGTAATAAAGTTTTTCAGTTCATCAAGATACTGATCAATGGGGTGCCCGGTCAGATACAGACCCAGGGTGTCTTTTTCATAGCGCAGACGCTCATCTTCCGGCCATTCTTCCAGTTGCTCAAAACCGGTGGCCTCATCAGCCGTACTGTCCAGTGAGCCAGTGGCAAAAAAGTCTCCGCCAAACAGATCATCCTGGCCTACTGCCTGAGCCTTGGCAAACTGTTCAGCCGCTTTGGTGGCTTCCGGTATGGCTTTAAAGAGAGTAGCCCGGCTGCAACCCATATCGTCAAGGGCACCGGATTTAACCAGGGTTTCTATAACACGTTTATTGCAGCGGCGCAGATCCACCCGGTTGCAGAAGTCCTGAAAATCTTTATAGGGGCCGCCGCTGTTGCGACTTTCAATAATACTTTCAATGGCACCTTCACCCACTCCTTTAATGGCGCCCAGTCCATAAACAATTTCATTATCGTCACTGACGGTAAATTTATATTCAGACACATTAACTTTTGGAGCGACAACTTTAAGTCCCTGATCCCGACATTCTTCAATAATCACAACCACTTTATCAGTATTATCCATATCCGCGGATAATACCGCCGCCATAAAGGCTTCGACATAGTGGGTTTTTAACCAGAGCGTCTGATAGGACACCAGTGCATAGGCGGCTGAGTGGGATTTGTTAAAACCATAGGCAGCGAATTTTTCCATCTGGTCAAAAATATGTGTAGCCAGTGCCTTATCTACATTGTTTTTAACCGCGCCCTCTTCAAAAATAGAACGCTGCTCAGCCATCACCTCCGGTTTTTTCTTACCCATAGCACGGCGCAGCAGGTCGGCGCCACCCAGGGTATAACCGGCCAGAACCTGGGAGATCTGCATCACCTGTTCCTGGTATAAGATGGTGCCATAGGTAGGCTGAAGAATGGGTTCCAGCGAAGGATGAGGATACTCAACTTTCTGCCGGCCATGCTTTCGGTCAATAAAGTCATCTACCATACCGGACTGTAAGGGACCGGGACGAAACAGTGCCACCAGAGCCACAATATCTTCAAAACAGTCCGGCTGCAGGCGTTTGATCAGATCCTTCATACCACGGGATTCAAGCTGAAAAACAGCCGTGGTATTACTGGCTTTTAAGGTATCAAAGGAAGCCCGATCCGTCAGGTCAATCTGGCTAATATCAACCGGTTCCTTGCCCTCTTTTTTAAGCCGGGTATTAATAATTTCCAGCGCCCAGTCAATCACTGTCAGGGTTTTTAAGCCCAGAAAGTCAAACTTGACCAGACCAACGGTTTCTACATCATTTTTATCAAACTGGGTAACAATGCTCTGGGAACCCTGTTCACAGTAAATGGGGGAAAATTCATTAATATCACTGGGAGAAATGACCACGCCCCCGGCATGTTTACCTACATTGCGGGTAATGCCTTCCAGAGCCAGAGCCATATCAATCAGATCTTTCACGGCATCATCGCTATCATAGCGCCGCTGCAGTTCTTCCTCCTGCTCCATGGCTTTGGAAATGGTAATGCCAATATCCATGGGGATCAGCTTGGCAATAGAGTCCACAAAGCCATAACCCTGACTCTGTACCCGTCCTACATCCCGAATGGCGGCCTTGGCGGCCATGGATCCAAAGGTAATAATTTGCGATACCCGATCCCGGCCATAGGTTTCAGCCACATACTGGATCACCTTATCCCTACCTTCCATACAGAAATCAATATCAAAGTCAGGCATGGAGACCCGTTCCGGATTCAGGAAACGTTCAAACAGCAAATCGTATTCCAGGGGATCCAGATCGGTAATGGTCAGAGCATAAGCCACCAGAGAACCGGCACCGGAACCCCGGCCCGGCCCCACAGGTACACCATTATTTTTGGCCCACTGGATAAAGTCAGCAACAATCAGGAAATAACCGGGAAAGCCCATACCGATAATCACATCCAGTTCTATATCCAGACGTTCCCGGTATTCTTTAATACGTTCCTGATATTCAGGTTTGTCAAAGTCAAAGTCGTTACCAAATAACTGGGGGAAACGCTTATCCAGCCCTTCATGGGAAAGTCTGCGGAAGTGCTCGTCCATGCTTAAACCTTCCGGTATCGGAAAGTCTGGCAGGAAGTTTTCACCCAGGTGCAGGGTCACATTACAGCGTTTGGCAATCTCAACGCTGTTTTCGATAGCTTCCGGAATATCCTGAAACAGCTCGGCCATTTCTTCTGCCGATTTTAAATACTGTTCTTCAGTATAATCCTTAGGCCGGTGTTTATCGGCCAGCACCCTGCCCTGGTTAATACAAACCCTGGCCTCGTGTGCCTCAAAATCTTCACGTTTAATAAAACGTACCGCATTAGTCGCCACTACGGGAAGTCCGCATTCACCGGCCAGTTGTACCGCCTGATGCAGAAACCGTTCATCTCCAGAGTGTGAAATTCGCTGCAGTTCCAGATAAAGCCGCTGTGGAAATAACTGCTGGTAAAAGCCAATGGCGGCTTTTGCCTCGCTATAATGCTCTTCTAATAACAGGCTGCCTATTTCACTGCCTTTGCCCAGTAATACAATTAAACCGTCTGAACGTTCAGCCAGCCAGTCTTTTTCAATTATGGCTTTGCCCAGATGCTGGCCTTCCAGATAACTTCGGCTGATTAAATGTTTCAGGTTCAGGTAGCCGTCATTATTCTGGCAAAGAATTAAGATACGGAACGGCTGGGCAGAATCATCGGGATTTTTTAACCAGAGATCAGCACCGACTATGGGTTTAATACCCGCACCCAGACAGGCCTGATAAACCTTGACCAGAGCATAGACATTACTTTGATCCGTAACCGCCAGAGCCGGCATTTGCTGGTCTTTGACAGCCTGAATTAAAGGTTTGAGACGGACAATACCATCAACCAGGGAAAACTCAGTGTGGATATTTAAATGAACAAAAGTATTGGGCATTATTTAAAGTGCTTCAGGGTCGGCTGTCTCAAAATCAGGGGGTGTTATATAGTTTGCAAATTTAAAATCTTCTGTACCGGTTTGTAACTTCTACGATGGATAGGGCTTACACCCAGTTTTTGCAGAGCTTCAAGATGCACTTTGGTCGGGTAACCCTTGTGTTTTGCAAAGCCGTAACCGGGCCAGACTGTATCCAGAGCAATCATTTCATTATCCCGTTCCACCTTGGCCAGAATTGAGGCGGCACTAATAGCCGCTACTCGTGAATCCCCTTTTACCACCGCCTCACATGGATAAGTGATATCGGGACAGAACTTACCATCAACCAGAACCCTGTCCGGTTTAACAGCAAGACCTTCTACTGCACGACGCATAGCCAGCAGAGTGGCCTGAAATATATTTAAATCATCAATTTCGCCGT
>JALTKC010000140.1 GCA_027076245.1 Gammaproteobacteria bacterium | reverse complement strand
CCGATCACCCACCAGGGTAGTGGCCAGATTTACCCAGTGACCATTGTGATAGGTATTAACTGCCATAAACACCCGGGTACCTGAACCGCCTGAACTTTCCCATAAAAAAATGACTTGTTCCGGCTGTCCGTTCTGATTGAGATCACCACTAAAGGCAAAGTTTTTAATTAAACCCACCCTGGGTCTTGTGGCTGCGCCCGGCATAAAGGGTTTACCCTGCCAGGCACCGTTTTTCAGATGCACCGCTTGATCAGGGTAAATACCGGTATAGGTCATATTGGCTGCTGGAGACGTATTGTCTGAAGCCATAGCAAAACCTGATAACAGCAGGCAGAGTAGTAGTATGCCGGATAGCAGGGTGGTTTTATGGTGCATAGTGTTTCCTCGGGAATATCTGGAAAGGTTAAATGGCCAGATATTGCTGGCGCAGTTCTTCATTGTCCAGGACTTCCTGAGCCAGGCCGTCAAAGACCACTTCGCCCATATCCAGAATAATAGCACGATCCGCCAGGCGCAGGGCTGCAATTGCATTTTGTTCGACAATGACCGTAGTAATACCCAGTTGCTTGATGTTATCCAGAATGGATTCAATTTCATGCACAATAACCGGAGCCAGTCCTTCATAGGGTTCATCCAGCAATAACAGCTTGATGTCACGAGCCAGAGCACGAGCCACGGCCAGCATCTGCTGTTCACCACCGGACAGGGTTACTCCAATCTGATCCTTACGTTCACCCAGACGGGGAAAGTGTTCATAAATACGTTCTATTGACCAGCCGATGGGTTCGGCTATCTGTGCCAGCTTTAAATTTTCTTCTACCGTCAGACCGGGAATAATACAACGGTCTTCCTGTACCAGTGCCACGCCGTTCTGGGCTGCTTCAAAGGATTTCATTTTATGGATGGGTTTATGATCCAGCCAGATTTCACCATGTTTAACTGTAGGTGAAGATGCCCGGGCAATGGATCTCAGGGTGGTCGTCTTACCGGCACCGTTACGTCCTAACAGCGCCAGGATTTCACCCTCACGGATATCAAAACTGACACCCTGAACAATATAACTTTCACCATAATAGGCATGCAGATCCCAGCAGGAAAAAAAGGCCGGGGTGCTTCCGGTTGCCGTAATTTTAGGTGCAACAGGGACGTGAATATCACTCATAGGTGTGCTCCTCCCAGGTAAGCTTCCTGAACTTTGGGATTACCACGGATTTCATCCGGAGTTCCAGAGGCAATAATAGTCCCCTGAGCCAGTACCGATATGTGATCGGCCACAGAGAACACTACGTGCATATCATGTTCAATAATTACTTTGGTCATACCGCGTTCTTTAATTTTCTTTAACAGCTCAATGGTTCGGTTAGTATCATGTCTTGCCATACCCGCAGTAGGCTCATCCAGCAGTAGTAATTTGGGGTGCTGGATCAGGCACATGGCCAGTTCCAGACGGCGCTTGTCACCACGGGACAGACTACCGGCGTGATCATGTTCCTGCTCGTTAAGTCCGATATCGTGC
>JALTKC010000139.1 GCA_027076245.1 Gammaproteobacteria bacterium | reverse complement strand
GCCGATAATAGACAATACTGCCACAATAAATTTACTGATGGTGGCGCTGATAAATTGATCGACGACTTCAATATCTGTAACAAAATGAGAAGCGAAACCACCACTGCCAATGGTTTCGTATTCACTGATGGCAATTATTTTAAGATAACGAGCCAGTTTTTCACGCATGGACAGCGTGACTGATTTGGCAATAATAGTAAATATCCGCATTTGAGAAACGTTTAAGGCCACTGCAAACAGGCGCAGCAGTACGGAAGCAAACAGAGCCGTAATAATGTAAATACTGGCCGTCTGCCAGGTTGAAGGCAGTACATGATTCATTAGATCAATGGCTGTACCTGGCTTGTTAAGCAGCACTTCATCAACCATTAGCGGTAAAATTAAAGGTATGGGTACTGACAGCAGGGCAGCAATAATAGCCAGAATGTTGGCCATTATCAGTTCTTTTTTATAGTACAGGGCGGACTGAATGATCTGGCTGAAAGAAAATCTGTGAGTATTGCTCATATCCCGATTATCACGGTTTATTTTTTGTTGAACATCCGTGACTTGTGTTGAAAATTTGCCTTTCAAGTGTGTTCCTTATCGGGAAATTTTTTACTGTACAGGTGATAAAGCACCTGGATCTGCCTGATATAAGTAACCGGTTCAATACCACGAACATAGCCGAAACGAGCCTTTTTGTGATATTTGGGTTTTGATAGGAGTAAAAAGGCTTTTTCCACGTGACCGAACCAGCGGTTTGGATCCAAACCCTGTTGTTTAGCAAGAATGCGGGCATCCTTAAGATGGCTTAAGCCGGCATTATAAGCGGCCAGAGTAAACCATACCTTGACATCAGGTGGTATATCATCAGGCAGTTGTTTGCGCAGCCAGGCCATGTATTTTACCCCGGCCCGCAAACCGCTTTCAGGGCTGTGCAGGTCTTTTATGCCCATTTCTCTGGCTGTTTTAGGCATGACCTGTAATAACCCCATTGCTCCGGCCCAGGATTTTGCTTTAGGGTTAAACTGACTTTCCTTATTAACCTGTGCTGCTATCAGTCGCCAGTCAAAGTTATATTCCTGCGCAAGCTTTTTTATCAGATCATCATATTTGGATATAGAGTTATCATTAAGATCGCGTTTCTCTGCATCAAATAATTTACGGGAATTTTTAAAAAACTTATTAAAGGTAATATTGTAATGTAAACCTTTATATTCTTTTTTAATATATTTATTCAGAGCCGCCTGTAGTTTTGGATTATTGTTTCGTACCAACCAGCGATGTCCCTGTTCACCGCTTAGCGCCATAGGTGCCTGTAGTTTTGAGTGCCAGCTCTGCTCAATTGCAACTATATGGGAATCGGCTACTGTCAGATCAAATTTGCCGTTAATGACTTCCCTGATAATTTCCTCTGTTTCCATAGTTTCGGGGACGGTGTTAATAGTAAAACTAATATTACGGCTTTTAAGTTGTTCCTGTAATTTAACCAGGGTGTTCCAGTAGGAACTGCTCTGTCTTACATAAAATGTTCGATCCTGCAACTGGGTTA
>JALTKC010000138.1 GCA_027076245.1 Gammaproteobacteria bacterium | reverse complement strand
GCAGGTTTTTAAAAATCTGGTAGAGGGTACCAACGGTATAACCCATTTTGGTTGCAATCTGCCGGGTACTGAGCGCACTGGCCGGTTTGCTGTTTAATAATTCCTCAGCAGAACTCAAAGCCAGTTCTGTAAGTTCTTCGCGGGTGTGATCACTGCGTCGGGCCATAATGATTCCTGCCAGGTTTGAATTTATAGTATTATAAGTGAAAACCGCGTTCGGTTCATAAATTGTTTAAAATCTGTGTGGTAACCATTATGTTTTGTTAAAACGGCTGAAACGGCTCAAAAGGATGGAGAAAATGCTAAATAAAAGAATAGCAGGCAGTATGATCATGGCTGTTGTGTTGAATATTCTGACTCAGCCACTTATGGCTGGTGTTTCAGATATTGTCAGAGATAAATGTGCTTCCTGTCATGGTGAGGATGGTAACAGCAAGTACCCCAGAGTGCCCAATATTGCCGGATTTTCTGAAGAGTTGCTAGAGCATATTTTAACGGATTTTAAAGAACATAAACGCCCTGCAGAGCGTTTTAAACCGGACAAAGGTGAAGCAACGGATATGAATACCATTGCAGGGGATTTAAGTGATGCAGACATTGAGGCTCTGGCAAAGTATTATTCTGCACAGCCATACAGGCTTCATAAAGAGCCCGTTAATGCAAAACTGGCCAAAAGGGGCGCGCGTCTGCACAGACGAAGATGTGAGAAGTGTCATTCTGACGGTGGTACCAATCCGGATGATGATGCCGCATTACTGGCGGGTCAGCCCCGTGAGTATCTTACCCGTACTTTTGAAAAATTATCCGGTAAAAAACGGCACATGCCCCGAAAAATGAAGAAAAAGTTTAATAAACTCAGTGAAAAACAAAAGCAGGAACTTATTGAGTTTTATGTCAGTGGTGGTAATTTTCGGATGGACAAGGACTAACCACCTTTAAACCTGAATAGTCTCCATCCGGACATTGCCGTTTATTCATCTAAATCTTCGTCTGGTTCATCCGGTTCTTCATGGGCAATGCCCTGGTGGCAATCAATACAGGTTTGCCCTTTTGATAAAGCTCTGGGGTGTTGCTTTTGAGCCAGATGTTCCTGTTCTTCAAAGTCCATATTGTTGTAATTATGGCAGCTGCGGCATTCCCTGGAATCGGTGGTTTTCATTCTGTTCCAGACTCTGGAGGCCATTTCCCAGCGATGAGCCTCAAACTTTTCTTTGGTATTTATGGTACCCAGTAGTTCATGTAATACATCTTTAACGGCCAGAATCTTGGCTTTTATTTTGGGCAGCAGGTCTTTGGGCACATGACAGTCCGGACAGGTTGCCTGGACTCCCGAGGGATTTTTATAATGTATGGTTTCTTTATATTCTTCCAGATTGAATGTCATACTATGACAGGAAGTACAGAATTCCATGGTATTGGTATAGGCCAGTATTGAATTAAAGCCGGCATAAGCCAGTATGCCGAAAATAAAAAAAAGCAGACCAGGAAAAATAATATTACGGAGGGGAAAAAGTGAGCTCTGCTCAGGTGATTGATTATCAGTCATGATGCCGTTTACGTTTACTTGTCAGATTAAAACAAAAGGGAGCAGGAGCACTCACTTATAGTTTTATAGTATCAGTGAGTCCGGTTTTAATGCTTAGAGCTTTAAATAATGGTAACGCATCATACATGATTATGGTTTTAAATAAAATCATCCAGATGAGACGATTTTTATGCCTCATTATATTCTGCAGGGGGGGACACAGGTAATATAAATCAGATAAAAACACATTTCATCTGGATAGTCTGGTTGTTTTAGCATTATCTGTGCCAGCATTTAATAAATCAAGTTATGGAGAGATTTATCACAAGTTATGTATGATTTTGTGAATGATTCTGAAAAGCAATAATAACCCTTATTGTCATGATTTTGTCATGACAATAAGGGAAGTCATGACAAAAACAGGTTATTAAAAACAAAGATGTTAAGTACAGCAATATATTTATTTAAAAAAACATCTATACTCATGGAGTGTCAGAATTATCGTACAGGAACTGTTTTTTTACAGGAAATATAATCAGGGAAATTAATATGCCGGTCGGTAAAGATAAAAAAAAGCAGACAGCAGATTCAAAACAACAGTCAGAAAATAAATCAGTAAAACGAAAAAAAACCAAAAAAAACCGTGGGATGTATAAAGTTGTATTTAAGGGGCGGTTGCGTGAAGGTTTTTCAAAAGAAACCGTTATTAACAATATTGTTAGTCTGACAAAAGTTCCGGAACAAAAAGTACAGCAAAAATTTTTTTCCGGTAAAGCCGTTATAATACGCCGGGCACATGATCTGGCTCATGCTCAGAAATTACAGCAGTTATTCACCCAAGCTGGTCTGGAAGTTTTTGTTCTAAAAGATGAAACCACCAAAATTACCCGACAGAAGCTGGCAGAGGATCTGCCGGAAGGCAGGCTTCTGAATAATAGTTACCGAAAGATCGTAAAAACACCCTTAATAGTATTTATTGCTGCTTTTGTGGTTCTGCTTATTTCCTCTGCTGGCTATTATTTCTGGAGTCAGCATGCACTTCCATCACAGATGACAATACCCCAGTCTGTTGTTCAGATTGAACAATCCCTGGCCAGCCAGCCACTGGTTTTTATTGCGTATGCCAATTACCAGCGTCTGAATACCTTAAAAAAATATTTTACATACGATCCTCAGGCTTTGCCGGATCTGGAGGGTGGTTTTTCTGAGCAGTTGAAAAAATTCCGTATTGATCCGGACACCAGTCTGACTCATATCTTAATCGCTGCTTATCCGGTGGATGATAAGCTGGTGACACCGGTTTTTCTGTTGGGAAAATTTTCTGTTCCGGCTGTCAGGCTGTTTCTGCGTAAAAACTATAATGGTAAACCGCTTAAAGGTACGCCTAATGGGATGCGCATTGTTCAGCTTAATCCTGTTAATTGCCAGGCACAGAGCTATAAAGAAGTCCTTATTGAGCCAGATCGTATTATTATTGCTCCTGACGGCCAGTTGGACAATGTACTGGCTGTAGTAAAAAGCAGTAGCAGTGTACAGCAAGAATTTGTAACGGATCTGTCTGACTGGGAAAACTACCGTAGTGATAAACTGGTGGCCATGACCTTATTTAAACCGCAACAGGGCAGTCAGCTGGCCACAGGACTGGTCTCGGTGATCAGTAAAGAAATTGCCAGTACAAATACGGCACTTGATAGTATTTATGCCGGATTGAGTACCCAATTGCTGCCGCCAAAGGCAGACATAGGTATTCGCATGAACAGCCGTAATAAACAGTGGCTGACAGACAAATACAGGGAGCTTACAGAACAGCTGAAAAATATGCACTTAAAAAGCAGAGGGCTTGTCAGTGTTCAGGCTTTACTGGATAAAGTCAGTATTGAGCAAAATACCGGGGTGCTGGATATCCATTTACAAATAGATAAACAGCTTAAAGACTCGTTGGCTCTGGCGGTGAATGATTTTGTTGATACTTTTTTTTCTGTTGATCTTAATCAGGCAGATACTAAAAAGCATACCGTACAGGAAAAAATTGATACCAGTGTGCAACAATATTATGCTCAGACAGATAGTCACCATTTAAAGCCCTTTAATAAACAGTACGACAGCTTTTTTAGTCCGGTCTGGCAGCAGGGGCCGTTTGCTTTAACCATAGAAGAAATTCTTCTGGATAAGGATCAGATTGTTCTGCAGTTAAGGGGCAAGGGTCAGAATATTCCCAATAGCAGTAACAGACAGGCCTGGATTCAAATAACTGCGGTAGAAGACAGTCAGGGTAATAATGTGCTTGCCAATGCAGGCTGCAATAAAAGCCCGGCAATTGACGACTATTTCAGCAGTTTTGGGCTGGCCAGAACCACGTTTATTAATAATAAAGCAGTACAATATACAGAACTGGAACTGCGCAAAAAAGTGCGCCTGAAAAAAGGGGTGGATTTTGCTTCGGTAAAAGCCCTGAAAGCGGAAATACATTTAAATCTGGCTGCCCGTACAGAGGCTGTCAGCTTTAAAAAAAATAATGAAAATAAAGTCCTGTCCCGATACGGCAGTCGTGTTTTGTTTAAACCGAGTGCGGATGATGTGCTTTCCTGGTCTGTATCCGGTGATGAACAGCGTATATTAAGTGTTAGAGCACTAAACAATAAGCATCAGTACCTGAGTGGCGCTTCTCGCTCATCCATGACCAACCTGGTTGGCTCAGGTCGTTCGGTAATACAGAATTTTCATGGCAAAATCGATACGATTGAAGTGATTTATGCCACTGAAACCAAACATCTGGTCTACCCGGTTAATATTACTCAATTCCCTCCATACCCGGCAAAACATCAATGGAAGTATCCCATTGAAGCCATTAAAGTGTCATCACTGGAAACCTGGAATAAGCTCTATCAGGATTATCCGCCACTGGAACTGGAGCAGAAAAGCGGCTGGTATGGTCAGTTGCTGGCTGACTGGCATAACGGGCCGTTTAACCTGGGTCTGTATGCTCTGAAAACCAGCCGTCACTGGGGCACCTCCGGCCGACTGCTGATTAAAACCCCGGTTATTGAAGAACTGCAGCATAATTTATCAGCTGTGGAAGTAAAACTGCACTATCCTGAAGAAAGCTATGAAAACAATGGAGAAAAACAGATTCAGAATAAGAGCCAGTCCAATTTTTACCTGTTAAAGGCTAAGGGCTACTATATGAACGGTGAATTTGTACTGGATAAAAACCAGCCCTGGATGGATGCTACGATTGATTTTAAACTGCCCTGGAAAAATGAGCAGCAACCGCTTAAATCCATAGAGGGAGAAATTATTGTGCACCTGCCGCTTTCCAAACACAGCACCAGTTTTACAGACTTAAATATCGGTGCGGTCTGGGAAGATGTTGGAGTTAAACTGAAAGTGGTTCGTTTGGGTAATACTGTTATGGGTCTTGAAGTGTCCGGACGCAGGGACCGGTTACTGAATATTATCCTGCTGGATAAAGATAATAAGCGGATTTCTACGGCAGCAATTGATTATGGCTTTGGTACCCAGGCTAACAGAGATTCTGATAACAACCATTATAAAATTTTACTGAATTACCAGGGGACTCCGGTAAAAGCGCTGTTAACGGTATCAGAAGGGCAGAAGTTGCGGCATTATCCGTTTAAACTGGAGCTTAAATAACCCTCTTCCATCGGGAAAAAGATACACATGGCTTATACTGTAGGGTAAACTATTCAAAACACAGGAAAACTTTTGAATAATACGATACCTTATCTCATTATAGCCGCGGTATTTATTAGCTACTTTGCCTTTCATTCGCTAATGGCTTCTTTAATGGTCAAGCAATGGGTGGCACGGCACTGGCCAGGACTGATGCCTTATTACCGGCTGATGTTTAATGCTCTGGCCATTATATTGTCTGTACCCCTGGCGGTGCTGGTTATTCTATATCCTGGTGAACCGTTATGGCAGTGGCAGGGGCTGGGTTTCTACCTTACTTCGGCTCTGGCACTGCTGGCAGTAACCGGTTTTTTTTATTCTTTAAACCATTACGATCTGTCAGAGTTCTGGGGAACCAGGCAGCTTAAGGAAGGCAATCAGAGCGTTCACGATCAGGAGAAATTTCAGATTTCACCCCTGCACCGCTATGTCCGGCATCCCTGGTATTTTTTTGCTCTGGTGATTATCTGGACCCGGGATATATCCAGCGTACAGCTGGTGGTTTATTTACTGGTCACTGCTTACTTTATCTACGGCTCCCGCCTGGAAGAAAAAAAGCTGATCGCTTACCATGGTGAGGTTTATAAAAAATACCAGCAGAAAGTTGCCGGTCTTTTCCCTCTGCCATGGAAAATTCTGTCCAGAGAAGAGGCTGATCAGTTACTCAGGGAGTTTCAGCAGTTATAGTGCCAAACAATCATCAGGCTTTTTTAAAAACATAGCATACTATTAAACACGGGTAATAAATGACTATTGAAGAACAGGAACAAACGGGAAATATAAATGAGGCTATGGCTGAAAATATTCAGTTGCAGTTTATTGAGGCCATAAAAGCCCAGCAGCCTGGACTTGGAAATGTCCGGATCATTCGTTATGGTGTGCTGGTATTCAACTGATGCAGGAAGATGCCCACAGTTTCAGCGGCAGTATTAACAATATCAACTATAATCTGAAAAAAATTAACAAACAGATGCAGAGCCTTAATCGGAAACTCGGGATAATGGGACAGGATGTTAACCGGATGCCCTCACCGACAAAAATGTTTCCATTTTAATTATCTCTTAACCTTAGCCACCTTAAACCTTAAATTTCTCTACCAGTTTTTCCAGCATCATAGCCAGATCGGATAACTGATGACTGGACTGGCTGGTTTCCTCCGCTTTTTCCCTGGAATAGGTGGCATGATCGTGGATCTGCTGTATATTTTCGTAAATATTACGTGTGATAATACTTTGTTCTTCAGCCACGCTGACAATTTCATGGTTCTTGGTTTTAATGGTGGTAACCGACTCATTGATTTTCTGCAGTGCCTGTTCCGCCTGTTCGGCCAGTTCTGATGTTTTTCTGGAAACTTCTGTGCTCTGAGTCATTTTATCCACGGCCAGCGATGAGTTCTTCTGTAATTTTTCAATAATTTCCTGAATCACCAGGGTAGATTCCTGGGTTTTCTGAGAC
>JALTKC010000137.1 GCA_027076245.1 Gammaproteobacteria bacterium | reverse complement strand
ACCTGTTTCTGGATAGGGGACAGCCGCCTTTACATATACCGTGATCAGCGGCTTTATCAAATTACCCGTGATCATTCCATGGTTCAGGATATGGTTGATAAGGGTCTGTTGAGTCAGGAAGAGGCAACCGATCACCCAAGTCATAATGTCCTGACACGGGCTGTAGGAGTAGATGCCATGATCAATATTGATATCAATCAGTTTGAAATTAAAAGCGGTGATAAGCTCCTACTTTGCAGTGACGGACTTTATAATGAACTGGATAATAAGAATATAATTGAGAGTTTAAAAAAGGATCACACGGAAAACATTGCAGAAGACCTTCTGCAGGGGGTTTTATCACGCAATGCGGCGGATAATGTTTCTTTAATTGTTATTAATAAACATTGAATACGGAATAAGAGTTACAGATAAGGGATTATGTCAGGAAATAATCATACAGGGAAACAGGCATCCACTGCCAGAGTACTTAATAATCATGAAAAAAAATCAGAAGATGCCAATGAAGAAATGTCTTCTGAGCTGACGGTTATACAGATAAAATCTATTGAGACCGAGGTTGCAGAAGATAATGATAAAACCCGATTAAGTTCTGAATCTGAAAAAACTCGTATTGCCATTCAGCCCTATAATGAGACAAGTAATAATTTAGATTCTGAAACCAGTACGGATAAAACCGTTATAAAATCACAGCCTGTATCAGAACAAACAAGGATTCAATTAAAACCTGTAAAACCGGAGGATAAAACTGAACCGCAAAATTTAACTGCGGATAAAAAAACAGTCGGCATAGGCAGTACTATAAAAAACCGTTTTGTACTGCTTGAAATTCTGGGTGTCGGCGGTATGGGTAAAGTGTATAAAGCACTTGATCTTCGCAAACAGGAGGTGCGTGATCAGTCACCTTATGTGGCTGTAAAATTGTTAAACGATGAGTTTAAACATCATCCCGATGCATTAATTGCCCTGCAGAGAGAGGCAAGAAAGTCACAGCAGCTGGCCCATCCTAATATTGTAAATGTTCATGATTTTGACAGGGATGAAGAAGCGGTTTTTATGACTATGGAACTTCTCGAAGGCCGGTCACTGGATCAGATTATTGCTCATGACTATCCTTCTGGAATGCCTGCTGATATGGCAGTAGATATTATAAACAGCCTTTGTCATGCCCTGAACTATGCACATAAACATCAGATTATTCACTCTGATTTAAAACCAGCCAATATATTTATTACTGCCGGGGGCATATCTAAAATTTTTGATTTCGGTATTGCCAGAGCCTGTAAAAACTCCTCACTAAACAGTCAGTCAGGCAATAGTGACAAAACCCTGTTTGATCCCACAGCCCTGGGTGCACTGACACCCACCTATGCCAGTCTTGCCATGCTTAAAGGAAGAGCGCCGGTAGAAAGTGACGATTTATATGCCATCTGCTGTGTTTTTTATGAGTTGCTGAGTGGAAAACATCCTTATAATCGTGTGCCTGCGGATAAGGCTTTAGATCAGAATCTGTCTGTAAAGAAACTATCTGCTCTT
>JALTKC010000136.1 GCA_027076245.1 Gammaproteobacteria bacterium | reverse complement strand
ATCAGCAGGAAGATAATATTGAAGAAGTACTGCCGAAAGTTACGGTTAGCGATGTTCCTGAAAAAATCAAAGTACCCAAATGTCTGGATACCCAGACTGAAAGCCTTAAGGTTTCGCATTATAACCAGGGTACCAATGGGCTGGTTTATCAGCAGTTAATTGTGGATCTGCCGGATTTTACAACGGAGGAACATCAGTATCTGCCCATTTTTAATTTCTGTTTTGGTGAACTGGGCTGCGGTGATAAGGATTATCTACAGATGCAGGTTTGGCAGTCCCGGGTATCCGGCGGTATTCAGGCTTATCACCGGGTTCGGGGTATGGTTGAAGATGCTCAGCAGGTGAAAGGGTTTTATATTGTTTCCGGTAAAGCACTGGTCAGAAACCATGCTGAAATGTCAGAGCTGTTAAAGCTGACTTTTGAAGACATTCGTTTTGATGATCCGACCCGTATTAAAGAGCTGATTTCTCAGCTGCGTATGCGTAAGGAACACAGTGTGACCGGCAACGGACATTCACTGGCCATGCAGGCGGCCAGCAGCGGCATGAGTCCGTCAGCACGCCTGACCCATAATAACAAGGGGCTGGCCAGTATTGAATTTATCAAACAACTGGATAATGCACTTCAGGAGGATAAGGATAATACCCGTGTCACCGATCTGATAAACAGACTCTCTGCTATTCATAATAAACTCAAGCAATCAGCGGCGCAGTTTCTGCTGATCTGTGAAGAGGATGAATATCCTCATTGTCAGCAGGACTTAACCAAACTCTGGCAGGGGAGTCATAAACTCTGGATGAACAGCACGCTTACAAGCTCTGAATGTCTTCATTTACTGGATATGCCCAGAGTTGAAGAAAATGTTAAACAGGCCTGGTTAACCAGTACCCAGGTTAATTTCTGTGCCAAAGCCTATAAAACAGTGCCTGTCGGCCATCCTGATGCCGCGCCTTTAACAGTACTGGGCGGCTTTTTACGAAATGGTTTCCTGCACCGGGTCATCCGTGAACAGGGCGGGGCTTACGGCGGTGGAGCTAACCAGGATTCGGCCAATGCCTGCTTTAAATTCTTCTCCTATCGTGATCCGCGTTTAAGTGATACCCTGGATGACTTTAACCGCTCTATTGACTGGCTTCTGGAAACAGAGCATGACGAGCAGGCCCTTGAAGAGGCCATTCTGGGCGTTATCAGCAGTATTGATAAACCGGCTTCTCCTGCTGGTGATGCCAGTCAGGCTTTCCATAACGAACTGTTTGGTCGCACAGCAGAACAGCGGCAGGCTTTTCGCCAGCAAATTTTGGCCGTCAGACTTGATGATCTAACCCGGGTAGCTCGTCAATATCTGCATAATAGTGAGGCAAGTATTGCGGTTATTTCTAATCATGAACATGAACAGCAATGTGCCGATCTGGGGCTCACTATTTATAACCTTGGATAAGCCATGACCCTTACTTTAAAACAGGCTTTTTATTTTTTCCGGCATAATATACTGCATCTGCTCGGTTTTGCACTGGTTATAGCCATTCTGGTGATATTGCTGGCTCAGCTTTTAGCACCGCTGTTTATCGGTGCTCTGGATGCTGAGCATATCAATCCTGAAACGGTTCGGCCCTTTGCCCAGTTCCTTAATTTAATTATTAAGCCTATTTACACCGGTGGGCTGATTGCGCTGATTTTCAGCCTGGCTACTGGGCAGGGTGCGAGTATTTACCGCAGCCTGTGGCAGGGGATAATGCGCTGGCCTTATATGTTTATGGCCAATGTTATGACTTCATTGCTGATATTTGCGGGCTTAATGCTGTTTGTGTTGCCCGGTATCTGGTTGTTTACCCGTCTGTTTCTGGTGCCTTATCTGGTCATGATTGACCGACAGACACCGCTTAATGCCATTATTAACAGCTTTGAATACACTAAGGGCTATGCTCTGACCCTGTTTAATGACATTTTATTTCTGGTGGTTATCTTTATCCTCTCCATACTGCTGTTAGGCTCCATGCAACTGCTGCATCCGCTGGTATTATTACTGCTGATTTTATTATTCCAGAGTATGGCCAATGTGTTGTACTACCGGCATTATGAAATACTGGTCAGAGAACCCCGAGAACCTGGAAACAGTCCTGAACCTGGAAACAGTCCTGAACCCGGAAACAGTCATGAACCCGGAAACAGTCATGAACCCGGAAACAGCCATGAACTGGAAAACAAACAGGATAATAATTCAGATTCAAAGGGTGATTAGCTGGACAAACAACTTATTTAAGCTATATTTTGTCTATAATAAAAAATGCAGTAACATACTGTAAGGTATTGAATTTTCTCAGCACCTTTTCTCATAACCCAAGGTGCCGGGGTTACCCGACATTATAACTATTTTGGCTAATTACTCAGAAACTGACTTTAAACAAATACGCAAGTATTTTCCTGATGTATCAGGTGCTTACCTTCCGACTATTTTCCCCCTGGGGTATTTTGTCCGCCGTCATGAGCCTCGCCTGCTTTATGTCACGCAGATCACCATGGTTTATGAGGGTATAAGCTTTGCAGTTAAAAGCAAAAACCTGTCAGCCAATGGTCTGCAGATTTATATGCCCCGAACATTTATTATGCCGGGCAAAACCGTATTGCTGAGCTTTGATAAGTTCAAGGAAAAACATAATTCTATTCTGGGCGGAGAAGATGAATTTACCCAGTTTGAAAATATAGAATATCTGATTAAGGATGTTCAGCATACTGCTGAAAAAACCTATGTCAGTCTGGTTCAGAAAAATCTGCCCGAATCCACCCGCTCTTTTTTCCAGCGTTTTATTGCCGGTAATCGTCTGCGTTATAAAATTGACGCGACTGATCGTATTTATGCCTCCAAGGCACAGTATTATGAAAATCTTTATACCATTAATATGCAGCATGTCCCTATCTTTATTCGCTGGAATAAACGTAATGGGTTTCACATTGATACCGTGGTTAAAACAGAACGCAACAACGATTTTTTTGATTATCTGAGTATCGACAGGGGCTACCCGGACTTCAGACTATTTTGCCTGACCCAACGTATAGAAAAATTTGCAGAACTGGCCAGAACCGGTCAGTCGGCTATTTTATTCAGTTATTATGAAGATAACACCTTAAATTCGGTTTTTGATTTTGAAATTAACAATTGTCACGATATGGCTCATGTTCTGGCCAGAGTGCTTAGCCATAAAGGCCGTATTTATAAAGCATCCACTAACTTAAATAAAAAGCCCGCGACTGAGAAAATCACCTCCATGCTGAGTAAAATTCAGAAAATTGACAGTACAGCCTCCAGCAGTATTGATCAGCGGGCACAGGAGTCTATTGCCCAGGTCATTTTTTCTGATATCACTCAGGTTTATTCCAGACAGGCTTTTTTCTCATTACCTCTCAATTTTGACAGCGGCAAGCCTGTGAATATCCCGGTATTCAGAGGCAATCAGTGGGTGCGTATGGCTGACGGTCAGTTAATTGAAACTATTGACGAAGCCAGTATGCATAAACCTGATGTTATTCATTTTGGTATTGGTCACAAGCGTTATGATCCCCGTTATCAGTATGAGATGAATGTTTCAGTCCGCTATAACAATCAAACCTGGTCCGCAAAAACTCTGGACTTTTCCCGTTCCGGCCTGGGGCTGTTGATAAAACAGGTTGTTGATATTGAGGAAGGCAGTGACATTGAGATCACATTTTCCAGCCTGATGATAAAAGGCATATCTACTCAGTTAAAAGATATTCCCCATAAAGTTATGATTGCCCGGCGTACAGAGGAAGGGCTGTTTCTGGGGGTTATTCGTAATAATAGTGCCTGCCATCCTGAAATTAACCGGTTTTTTACTCGTCTGGTTAACCGTAATAAACAGAAGCTTGAGCTTTGCATTAAAGACAAAGTTGATTATGTCAGTACGATTCTTTATGAGGCCTTTGTTAATGAAAACATTCAGACCATTCCTATAGTCATTACCCGGGATCGAAACAACCATCATTATATACGGGATATTGGCCTGAATGAGCCGCCGTGCCCGCTGGCCGATAAACTGTATATCAAGGGGCATGGCTATGATTTTCGTTTTCTGACGACACCCCTTCGATTAAATCAGCTGCATGAACGGGCTATACGGGCTTCTGCTAAAAACAACCAGAGTTTTATGCTGTATTTCTTTAAGGGTGTTAATGAAAACGGTACTGAAAGTATCTTTTCAGTAACCGATTTTGAACTGATCCGTGATGAGCAGCTTGAAACAGTGGTTAAAATAGTATTGCAGAATCAGGGGGCCTGTGTCAGAGTTCAGTTTATTAATAACCTGTTAATAGATAAACTGTACCAGAATATGACGATAGATAAAGTAGAATCCCTGAATAAGGCATCGGCTCATATTTTAACCCAGGAATATAAGGAAATAATTGGTTTCGCAGAAATGCTGGATCTTACGGATGTTTATCGCAAGCAATATAAGTTTTCTCAGGAAGCATACTAATGCCGGTTCTTGAAGCAAAATTTTTTACCAAAATAACGGCCTTTAACCAGGCGGCTGAACAGCTGATTGAAAAAGGCAGCTATGCTCTGGCA
The DNA here is from genome assembly GCA_027076245.1 of Gammaproteobacteria bacterium. GTDB lineage: Bacteria > Pseudomonadota > Gammaproteobacteria > GRL18 > GRL18 > JANELJ01. Next base: position 2,094 of record JALTKC010000136.1, on the reverse strand, counting down.
GTTAAGGAATATCAGAAGGCCTGGAATACTCTGCCTGAGCCCAGACAGCTCTGGGATGCCGGTTTATGGATTAAAATGGGGCAGGCGGAATGCCTGCTGGCGCTGGGTGAATTTGAACAGGCCAAAGAAAAACTGCTTGAGGCCATTCTTTGTGCGGGTGCCGTTAATAATCCTCTGGTGCATCTGTATCTTGGTATCTGTTTTTTTGAAACCGGAGAAAAGCCTGACGCACTGAATGAGTTAAAACAGGCCTGGGAGATTGAAGGGGAGGGCGTTTTTCAGGACGGTGATGAAAAATATCGTGACTTCCTGCTGGAGAACTTATGAGTACATTAATTAACACATCGTATCGTTCCCGCCTACCCATGCTTTTATTGCTGTTAACCGCGGTTATAGTCAGCAGCGGCTGTTTGCCGGACAAGGCCGGTAAAACCTGGGAACATACTGAAAATGCACTGAGTATCACCCTGTCTCATAATGCCGAATATGTATTAATTGCCCATTCTCAGGGTTATGTTGAGTTACGGACCACCGATGATAATCAGCAAATTGATCAATGGCAGCATAATGACTCACCGGATGCGGGAGTGATAGCTGCTGACTTTTCCCGGGATAACCGTTATGTGGTGACCGCAGAGCAGAAAACCATGGCACTGTACGATATTAAGGCCCGAAAAATACTTTATTTCTGGTCCCTGGATGATATTCGAGACATTAAACTCTCCAGTGATGGTGAGTTTGCCCTGGTCTCCAGCCGGGACAAAAGTGGTAAATATCCCCTGTACCGGATTGTCTATTTCCATCTGCGTACCGGTGGTATTAAATACGGTTTTTATCATGATGATATTATCAGCACGATTGCTCTGTCAGCAGATGGCCGGTATGCCTTATCCGGTTCAGATGATACTAAGGCCAGGCTGTGGGACTTAAAAACCGGCGAACTCAAATTTACCTGGCCTCATGTCTCCAAGGTATCTAAAGTTCAGTTATCCCCGGATGGCCGATATGCCATGACCAATGCTGCCTCAGAAGGCATTTACATCTGGGATACAGAAACCGGTAATCTGCTGCGCCGACTCAATAAAATACGGGCCACTGTTGCCTCTGCGGTTTTTTCTGAAGACAGCCAGCGTATTGCTACCGGTTATACCCGGGAAGAAATCATCCTGTGGGATGTTAAAAGCGGTACCAAACTGCAAAGCTGGAAACCGGCCCGACGTTATTTCTGGCAGTCATCACTGGCCAATGTGACCACTCTGGCTTTTGTTGACAAGAATACTCTGGTCAGTGAAACCTCAAGGGGCATTTTACAAGTCTGGGCTATTAAGCCTGAAAATTAACCGTTTCAATACCATCCAATCTTAGTTCTATTGATGTAATTCACAATGGAGTCCTGTTTTATGTACTACACTATCGGGAGATAATCCTAAATAAATCAGTTACGGACAATCAATGGCTCAGACGCTGCAGATCAATAATCATCGCTATCAGTTGGTTAGTTCCATGGCAGATGGGCTGTATCTAATTGAAATCAACACACATCGTCGTTTAATCATATTAGCATTTGTTCTGCTGTTGCTTCTGGCAGGCTATTTTTTATTGTCGCTGACCGACTTTAATTTTAATACTCCCTGGAACATAATTACAGCAGTGAACACGCCTGCTTATGAGGAGCCGTCTGCGGCTATGGTTCATGAAAAACACATCAGCCTGGATACGGAAATACCCGCAGATTCAAATCAACACGCGGTTTATCTCTATTATGACCAGTTTGACCTTATGGAAACCTTTCTTCCTGCCCGCTCTGAAGAACCATAAAAGCCCCGGAGTTCTTGAGCAAATTCTAATATAGTGTAATAATTACCATCCAGTTTTAAAACCAAAAACCGGATGGATACTTAACCAGGGAATTTTTATGAATATTACATCAGCCTTAATTGTTGATGACTCAAAAATGGCACGCATAACCTTAAAAAAACATCTGGAAAGTCTGGATATTAAGGTTGATATGGTTGAAAACGGTGAAGAAGCTCTGGAATTTTTAAAAAACCATCAGCCTGATGTGATCTTTATGGACTGCATGATGCCTGGAAT
>JALTKC010000135.1 GCA_027076245.1 Gammaproteobacteria bacterium | reverse complement strand
CCTTGATGAGTTTACTGGTCTGATTCATTAAATCCATTCACAATTAAAATATTATTATTTAGCATGCATCCATTTAAGAATGACTATCCTGAATAGTAATTCCGTCACGTAATAAAGGCAATAAACTTTCCGCAGACAATGCCCTGCTGTATAAATACCCCTGAAATTCATCACAACCCTGCTGGCGTAAAAAACGAGCCTGTTCCACGGTTTCAATACCTTCGGCGATAACACTCAGGCCGAGCTGTTTACCCATTGCAAGAATGGCCAGGGTAATTTCTGTGGCATCTGCATTTTTACCTATTTCCCGGGTAAAGGACTGATCAATTTTCAGCCGGTTCAGGGGAAAATTGCGCAGACTGCTAAGAGAGGAATAGCCGGTACCGAAATCATCAATGGCCAACTCCATACCCTGATCTTTTATCTCCTGCATGATGTGTATGGCATTATCCATATCATGCATCAGCGAACTTTCCGTAATTTCCAGTTCCAGCTGAGAGGGCTTAATACCCGTTTGCTCCACAATACGCCGAATACTGTCAGCCAGGCCGGGCACAACAAACTGCAATGGCGATACATTAACGGCCAGACGTAAGGGGTCAAATCCCTCATTGATCCAGCTTTTAAGCTGCTGACAGGCGGTTTCCAACACCCACTGACCTATAATATTAATCAGCCCGACATGCTCGGCAACCGGAATAAAGGTATCTGGCCCGACCCAGCCCAGTTGCGGACTTTCCCATCTTAGAAGAGCTTCAACCCCGACAATATGGCCATCACGGGCATCAACCTGAGGCTGATAAAAAACCTGGAATTCTCCTCTTTCCAATGCATGTACAAGGGCCTGTTCCAGACGCGAGCGAACCTGCAGTTTCTGACCAATATCAGACGAATAAATACACAATGGCTCAGTATCATCAATCCGTGATTTGAACATCGCTGTATAGGCATTACGCAGCAGTGTCAGACCATTAGAACCATCTTCCGGCCAGACACTGACACCGATTTGCGGACTGAGTAAAATCTCCTGCTCATCCTGCATCAGGGGCTGCTGCAACTGTGTTAACAATTCCATAGCCGCTTGCTCGACTGCTCGCATATCAGTCATATCATTTAATAAAATGGCAAAATCATCACCATTGAGATGAGCCACAAAGCTATTTCCCTGCACTAATTCCTGAAGCCGACTGGCAATGGTTTTAAGCAGCCGGTCTCCAAAAGGACGCCCCAGAATCATACTGGCAGAACCAGACCAGTTAATATGCAGCACCATTAATGAAGCCAGACTGGTGGGATAAGGTTTACTTTTATTCAGTCGACGCAGCCGCTCTTCCAGCATGCCCATATTGGGTAAGCCGGTTATGGAATGATGCAATGCCTGATGTTCCAGGCGCCGCACCAGGTTCTGCCTGAGGTGCTTTTCAACCCCCATCTGCCAGAGACTCCAGAGCGGCCAGGACAGGGCTATCATAAGCATGGCGGCAACCGGTGGAAACCATAATTGTTTACTTACCATTAATAACGCTGAGGCAGCCAGCGTTA
>JALTKC010000134.1 GCA_027076245.1 Gammaproteobacteria bacterium | reverse complement strand
GAAATAACAAACATTAAAGCCAGATAACTAAATGTTTTTAATGCAATTTTCATTTAAAGTAGTATAAGTTTTGATAATTATAAGAAATGTTCACCGGTTTTTCAGTTTCCTGATTTGATCTAATATCTCATTATTATCCCACTCCCGGCCGCCAATGGCACGGTACACCAGTTTGCCTTCTGGTGAAACCACATAGGTAGTAGGTAGGCCTTTAATGGGCCAGTGTTCAGTAACCTCTCCAGTAGAATCCATTAAAATGGTGAAACTGACCGGATAGTCACCCAGGAAAGTAAAAATGGTGTCCTCATCTTCGCCAACATTTATAGCTAGCATAACAATATTGTCATTTTTAATTTTCTGCCAGGCCCGTTCCATGGAAGGCATTTCTTCCCGACAGGGTGGACACCAGCTCGCCCAGAAATTAATGATCAGGGTTTTGCCTTTATAATCAGACAGTTTATGAGTATTACCATCCATATCTTTAAGAGTAAATTCCAGACCGTCCAGACTTTGATCCACAGGTGTTAATTCTGAGGCAATAAGACTTTGAACAGACAGCAATACAAATAAGAAAGCCGATAAGAAAGAGTTTTTTAACATTAATTTTTTCCTTATTGTTTATAATATTAGTTATCTTCAGGGCACTGAATATTTTTAATCATCATAGAGTGGGATTTGTCACCGTTTAGCCAGTTAACCTGTAAATCAAAGTGCTGGCCCGGCGGTAAACCAAAGCTGATCATACCCCAGTTATAATCCCCGCCCGGTTCAAATTCCTGCTGGCTGGGGAAGGTTGACCAGCGAAATGCAATTTGTGCTGGCATGGGTACTTTTTTATCTGTATTTTCAAGCGCCTGCCATTGTTTTTTCCAGTCTTCTTTAAGTTTTACCCTGCCCTCCTTGCCATTTACCACAAGTTTCCACTGGCTTAAATCAATACTGACGGCCTTTCCATCCGGTTTGGACTGGGTGTTTTTGGCCACGGTCTGAAAGACACACTGGGTGGCAATATCATTAGCCTGTTCTTCTGTAAATCCTCTGCCGAGAAAAAAACCGCGTGTCTGATCAGGCAATCTCTGGATAAATTTTAAATCCAGACCATTAGCAATAAATCCCCAGGATTTTAGACCGGTTTCAGAATTAATTTCAGTGATGACCTTAGCGGAGGTATGGGATATAGAAATTATCAGCAGACACAGGCTTAAAAGTGGTATTTTTAGCGGTACAGGTGATCTCAAGGTTTATGCCTCTTATAGTATTTTGTTATACGCATAAAAAAGGAAGTCATTTCAAGAATTACACATTTTGCCAGAGATGGCAAACAATTCTGAAATGACTTCCTTCGGATAAATCACAGTCTCTTATAAAGAAAGAGTATATCAACCTATTTGGTCAGATCCAGCAGCATTTTATTCATACGACTGACGAAGGTAGCAGGATCTTCAAGCTGACCGCCCTCACTGAGCAGAGCCTGTTCAAATAACAGTTTGGCCCAGTCATCAAAGCGGTCGCCCTGATCTTCGGATTTCAGGCGCTGAACCAGCGGATGTTCAG
>JALTKC010000133.1 GCA_027076245.1 Gammaproteobacteria bacterium | reverse complement strand
CATGGCTAGCACAATAAGCATTTCAACCAGGCTGAAACCACAGGATGATAACGAAGTGTTACGGGTCATAGTAAAAATCCTTTTTTATTATTCCTGATGATTATCTTAATAAAAACTGGCTGACTTTCAGGACAGGTATTACTACAGAGAAGTGTAGGATTGTGACTGAGATATATGTCAGAAAAATAATACAAAAAAGCCGGATGAATATGATTTTTTGTGTGCTAATTTGTGTAAATCCCTGTTGTTTGTACTAGAATGGGGTTGTAGCAAAAAGCAGGTTCAGATATGGGAATCGTTGATAAAACGAACGAAACACAGCGTCTAAAAGCTCAACTGGAAGCGTTATTATTTAATGCGCATGAAAACCAGAAAAAACTGGAACGTTTTGAAGCCATAGAATTTAAACTGATGGCGGCAGAATCCATTGAAGATCTGTTGAGAATTATCGGCCATGATTATATGCATCTGTTTAAACTGGATGCCTGCACATTATTACTGGAAGACAGTGACCTGTCACTGCGCCGCCTGATACCCGAGTCCACTCTTGAAGCGGCAGAATATAATTTTCTCACTCTGCTGAGTTTTCCTGTGGAACTGGAAAAGCTGCAGTATATGTCTTCAAAAATCTGCACTGATACCTATCAGGCGTCCAGACACCAGTGGTTAATGGATAAACCTGAAATTGCTTCTATTGCGGTACTGCCCTTGATCCGCCGTGGTAAAAAAATCGGAGTGTTCTGCTGCGGCAGTCGGGATGTCAACCGCTTTCAGTCCAGTGCTTCCAGTGATTTCCTGCAGCGGCTGTCCTATATTATGGCCGTCTGTGTGGAAAATGCACTGAACCTGGAACGTTTAAAACAAAGTACTTTTACTGATCCCCTTACCCGGGTGCGTAACCGCCGTTTTTTCGATCAGCGCCTGCCCGAAGAACTGAACCGCAGGGATCGCTCCCACACGTCTATTTCCTGCATATTTCTGGATATCGATCATTTTAAATCGGTTAATGATAACTACGGTCATGGTGTTGGTGATGATGTGCTGCGTCAGGTGGCCCAGCGAGTGCAAAGTGTGTTAAGAACCCATGATGTGCTTGCCCGTTATGGCGGTGAGGAATTTGCCGTATTATTACCGGATACCGGTAATGAAGAAGCCATGATGGTGGCCCAGCGTATTATCAATGCTGTTAACCGCAGTCGGGTGGCAATTGATAAAAATGTGCTCCTGACTATCACTATTTCAGCAGGGGTATCCACTATAGAAAGTGAACAATGTTTTGAGGATATTCGGGAACTGGGACTTAAGCTGCTTGCAAGTGCGGATCAGGCTTTGTATGATGCCAAGGAAATGGGGCGCAACCGCGCCATCAACGCCGGCCTGCTGGCTCTGACTTCTCAAATTGATGCCCCTGATACAGTATCCGGTCATAATTAGATAATAAAAAACTGCACATCACCCTCCCTGGGAGCGCGGCATCCTGCCTGCGTAAATACTTGTGCTAATAACAGCTTAATAAAAGAACCTGACATGCAATTTAAAGACACTATATTAAAACGTAAATCCACCCGGGCTTATCTTGACACTCCGGTTGAAGCTGAAAAAATCCAGCAAATTCTGGATCAGGCACGTCATGCACCTTCCGGAGTTAATACCCAGCCCTGGCAGGTAGCGGTTGTACAGGGTAATACCAAGCGCTTACTGGATAAACAGCTGGAACAGGCCTTTCGTGACGGGCGCAAGGCCGAACTGGATTACCAGTATTATCCCACTCAATGGACTGAGCCCTATAAAAGCCGCCGCAAAGCCTGCGGCCTGAAAATGTATTCCGCCCTAAATATTACCCGAGAGGACAAACAACGCCAGAAAGATCAATGGGCGGCCAATTACCGGGCTTTTGATGCACCGGTTGCGCTGTTCTTTTTTGTCGATGCTATGGCAGAAAAAGGTACCTTTCTGGATTACGGTATGTTTCTGCAGTCTGTTATGCTGGCCGCAGTGGATCAGGGGCTGGCCACCTGTCCCCAGGCGGCCCTGGCAGAATATCCAGATATTGTTAAACTACATCTGGGTTATGAGCAGGATACCGTGCTGATCTGCGGTATGGCCCTGGGCTATGAAGACACCTCTGCGGCCGTAAACAGTTACCGGACTGATCGGGAAGAATACACCACTTTCACCCGTTTCTTTGATTAATTTAGCTTAAATGTGCTTACAAAGCGATTCTACAGGGCGAATTAAGCAGTTTTTGCTGATAGAATAGCATTAATTGCTTACAATATGCCGGAATAATACTCTAAAAAGCTTTTCATGACCCAGAATACCGATAATCCCTATTCAGTCGATGTACTTATGCAGCAGGCCAGACAGCTGGCGGCTAATTATCGGCGTGCCACCGGTAAAACCATGCCCGGGGTCAGTAATGAAATATCTGTTTATGATGCTATTCGCCTGTTACATCTGGCTCCGGCACCGGATCAGGTCGGATATGAAGCCGTCGGTACGGAAAAATCCGGTGATCTGCAGGGTGATCGTGTGCAGATCAAGGGCCGTACCATGTTCTCTGACTCAAAAAATACTCAGCGTATCGGCCAGTTGAAACTGGAACAGAACTGGGACAGCGTGGTTCTGGTGCTGCTGGATGATGATTATGAGCCGTTTGAAATTTATGAAATAGACCGCGCTACTCTGACGGATAATATGGTGGATAAAACCACTAAAAAAGCCAGAAAAGGGGCTATGACCGTGGCCCGGTTCAGAAAAATTGCCACACTGGCCTGGAGCCGGGACTGGACTAATAATGAACAGGAGCTGAGTTTATAAGTGCTCCGGCTGGTGAACCGCAAAACGCCCAACTGCAGGCTATATTTGCTCCAGATGGTCTGCTGTCGGAGGTTATTCCGGGCTATCGTCCCCGTGAGGCCCAGCAGCAAATGGCCTCCGCGGTCAGTAATACTCTGCGCAATACACAAAACTCACAAATCCTGCTGTGTGAAGCCGGCACCGGAACCGGCAAAACCTTTGCCTATCTGATCCCGGCCTTATTATCCTCGCAACTGACTATTGTCAGCACCGGTACCCGTAATCTTCAGGATCAGCTTTTTTATAAAGATTTACCTTTAATTGTCAGGGCACTGGAACCGATATTGCAGCGAAAGGTTCATATCAGTCTCCTTAAAGGCCGGTCAAACTACGTCTGTCTGTACCGTCTGGAACAATCTGCCGGTGAATCCTGGTATGATGAACCGACCCAGTCAGATCTGCACAAGCTGAAAAATCACCTCGGGCAGACCCGCTTTGCTGATCGGGCAGAATTTACCATGCTGCAGGAACAGTCAGCCGTCTGGCCCATGGTCACTTCAACCACCGAAAACTGTCTGGGGTCGCATTGCCCGGAACATGACCACTGTTATGTGCTCAAAGCCAGAGAACAGACCTTATCGGCGGATATTGTTATTGTTAACCATCACCTGCTGATGGCCGATCTCAGCTTAAAAAAAGACGCGCTGGGTGATATTCTGCCCGATGCCGTCAATTATATTATTGATGAAGCCCATCAGCTGCCGGATATTGCCGGTCGGTTCTTTTCTCAACACATATCTTCAAAACAAATTAAAACCCTGTTGCATGATGTCCGCAAGGAACTAAAAAATCAGCCATCTTCTGGTGAAAGCTTTAACCATCTGAGTGAAGATATTAAGCGCTTACTGGATGATTTAAGTCTGGTACTGAGCCGCTATAAACAGCGCGGCAGCTGGCAGGAAGTCCAGCATGGTGTAAAGCCCATGCTGGATGAACTCACTTATGTATTCAGTAAGCTGGTCAATTATCTGGTAAAACTGGCTCCCGTCAATGAGATATTAGAACACTTTGCTCATAGAGCTGAGAAGCTATTGAGTACTTTTAATACGCTTGGTCTTAATAAACGGCCTGATGAACAGAATAAGACTGAACAGCCTGATATCCACTGGTTTGAATGCAGCAGGACAGGCTTTGAAATTCATTCTACTCCCTTGATGATTGGTGAGCAGTTTAAGGCACATATAGCCCGGCAAAAAGCTGCCTGGGTATTTACTTCCGCCACCCTGACGATTAATACTAACGGGCTTATTGATGACTCATTAGAGCAGGTATCAGAACAGGACAGACTGGCATCTCGCTTTAATTATTTTGCCACCGAGCTGGGCTTAAATCAGGCCAGTTTCGCCTGCTTTGACAGCCCCTTTAACTATTCAAAACAGGCGGTTTTATATCTGCCTCCCAATATGCCCATGCCGGATGATCCCAATTATACCCGGGCATTAATAAAAGCGGTTCTGCCGCTGATACACAGGCTAAAGGGGAGAACATTTCTGCTGTTTACGTCCTGGAAAGCCATGCATGAAGCCCGGCAGTTATTATCGGACTCCGGCCTGGTATTGCTGGTACAGGGTGATGCCCCCAAACAGCAGTTGGTCAGTCGTTTTAAACAAACACACAATGCACTGCTGCTGGGCACCAGCAGTTTCTGGGAGGGCGTTGATGTAAAAGGTGAGGCGTTGTCCTGTGTGGTTCTGGATAAACTGCCCTTTGCATCCCCCGGTGATCCGGTGCTACAGGCGCGTATTAATTATCTACAGCAACAGGGCATTAATGCTTTTTATCAACTGCAGCTACCCCAGGCCGCCATGGCATTAAAACAGGGGGCCGGGCGTTTAATCCGGGATATTAACGATACCGGTATACTGGTTATTGCCGATCCGCGTCTGGTGAATAAAAGCTATGGCTATTATTTAAGAGCCAGTTTACCGGGTATGCCAATTAAGACTGATTGGGGGCAGCTACAGGATTATATTACAACATATTATTAAAGCCGGATATAAAGATTATTTTTGTCAATGCAGGGAGTTTATAATGTCAAATATCAGCCTTTGTTGGGAATTAGGAGGTGGTCATGGTCATATTGCCGGCTTCCAGCCGTTAAGTCAGAAGCTATTACAGCGTGGACATCAGGTGAGTGCTTTTTTACGTAATACGGAGCATTGTGAATGGTTTCTGGATACTGCGGCTATTGAAATTGAAACGGCACCGTATATGACCGCAAAAATACAGCCTAAGTCCATAGTCAGTTATGCAGACATCCTGATACGTCTGGGTTATGGCTCCTGTGAAGCTGTTTTAGCAAGGGTACAGCAATGGTGTAAATTATTTAAAAAATATAATACCAGACTAATAATTGCTGATCACTCTCCAACAGCTCTGCTGGCCGCAAAATGCATGGGAATTCCGGCAGTTGATTATGGAAATGGTTTTTTTTCCCCACCTAAAATATACCCTATACCAGGCTTAACACCCTGGATTAAGACATCAGAAGAAGAGCTTAAAGAAATAGAAAACAAAGTAGTTCAGACCATTAATCAGGTGTTGCGGTTTTATAATACTGAAGAAATAAATTGTCTGTATGAATTATTTGATATTGAAGAAAATTTTTTATGCACTTTTGCAGAACTGGATCATTATAAGAACCGTCCAGAGGCAGAATACTGGGGACCGGTTTTCAGTATTGATAAGGGTATTGATGCTCAGTGGCCGGATAATCAGCGAAAGAATTTATTTGTTTATATCAAACACAATTATAAACACCTTGATTTATTATTGTCCTCCCTGTCAAAGATGGAAGTAAACAGTCTGGTATATTGCAACGGCCTGTCCAGAGACACAATAAATACTTATTCCTCTGATAAGCTAAAGTTCAGCTCTGAGCCTATAAAAATAAGCAGCCTTCAGTCAAAAGCTGATTTGATCATAAATAATGCAGGACATGGTACTGTTGCCGCATGCTTATTAATGGGGTTACCGCAATTATTACTACCTATGCAGCTTGAGCAACTGGTATTGAGTGATAAGCTGGCACATACCCAACTGGCAGAAATAATGGTACCCAGGGACAACCCGAACTTTGCTGAGAAGATAATGAATACACTGGAAAACCGACCGCTACACCAGACAGTAATGCGTTTAGCGCAATATTATTATGGTTTTAATCCAGTAGAACAGATAGAAGAAATGGTATTATGCTGTGAAGATATTTTACAGGGCTGAATAAAAATACAAAGAAGATAATACGATCTTCTTTGTATTTGTCAGATAAAAAGCGGTTAAAGCTATGTTTAGTGCTTTTGACGCTGCTTACGGCGACGGCTAAAGGCCAGACCTGCTAGCCCACCGCCCAGTAATAACATAGAGCCGGGTTCGGGAACGGCAGCAGTACTGTTAACTGTATTGACTGGAGTGGTATTAATATTATTAGGATCACCAAACTGTGAATAGCCATAATTATAGGCGTAAGTAGGTTCGTCATCACAGAAATTGCCTAATTCTACATCAGAGTAATTACAGGTGCTAACGGGAACATCTGCTGTGGCCAGATTACTGGTTGAAGACGTAATTATATCATAGACCAGTGTAAAAGTTTCACCAGCGTCAAAAACACCCAGATCCAGTGTATTTGAGGTCAGATCCCAGCTATAGTAATCTGAGCCGGGAGTATAAGTACCCAGAACAGTACCATCTGTTACCAGTGAACTACCGTTGATGTCGGCAGTTAATGTTGCTGAACTGGAAAAAAGTTTAACACCGTTAAGAGTGATAGAAACGGTATTTCCTGCTATAACATATGCGTCTGATTGAGTGGAAAAGTTAAAACCATTAAAAAATTTTGCATTTAAACTACCCCGATTAATAGTATAATCAAAAGTATAATTTTGTGCGGAACCGGTGTTATTGGTAATGGTATAGGATTGTTGAATCAGACTCCCGCTTAGGTAATTACCCTGACCGCCTGCAGTTGAATACATCCAGCCTGAGTCATTGCCTCGAGCTCTGGAAAAACTGTAACTGGTTGTAACTGGATAACCATCCTGATCACTTTCTGCAGTAACAGATGATGAATTAATATCCGTTGCAGTAGAGGCTGTTTGGGTGTCAATACGGGCTGAAGTCTGAGCTTTGAGTACAACAGCCTGTGCTGATGAGGTAAATAAAAGCCCCAGGCAAACAGCTGCAGCTAAAGCATTTTTTTTGAACGGTGTATGTGTTTTTAATGTTGTCATTGCTATCTTCCGTAATATTATTAAATTATTTTTATTGAATATAAAATTCAGAAAAGCTAAAGCAAAAAACATGCCGCAAAAAAACACATTTATAATCAATAATATAAGGCTAAATTTTTCTTTTGTGTAAAAGTTGTGTAAAAAAAGTTGACACCTGAAATGGCTTTGTATAGGTATTTAAAGGAAAATTAGCTACAATATAGGGATAATGTACATTATGAGTGTAAAATTATCTGACACCTGGATAGTATTCGTCGCAATTGAGCAGTAAAATCTGATAATAATAATGAAAATCCTTGCCCTTGAAACTTCCACCCATGCCTGCTCGGCGGCTTTATTAGAGGGCACTGCAGATAGTTATTCCTGTATTGAGCGTTTTGAACTGGCACCCAGAAACCATACTCAACTGATTTTGCCCATGATTGACTCGGTATTGGAGGAGGCGGGATATGGTATTTATGATATGGATGTTCTGGCCTATGGGCGTGGCCCCGGCGCCTTTACCGGGGTAAGGGTGGCTACCGGGGTGGTTCAGGCTATTTCCTTTGGTACCGATTTACCGGTAGCCCAGATATCTTCCCTGGCTGCTCTGGCTCAGGGTGTTCAGCGTCAATTGGATTCAGCGCAATCTTCTTGCCCTCATATTCTGGTGGCTAATGATGCTCGTATGGGAGAAGTGTATTTTGCGGCCTATGAGCTTAAAGAGGGTTTTATGTCCCTGCATACCTCAGAACAGGTGATTAAGCCGGAAGCCTTATTACAGTTATTACAGAACAATAGTTTTGATGAACACTGGGCAGCTATTGGCAGCGGCTGGCAGGAATATCAGGAAGCGCTTACAGGCTTTATTGAACAATTTAAAACACTGAATAATGATTTCCAGTTTCCCCATGCACAGGATATTGCTTATCTGGCTTTTAAAGAAGCCCGCTCAGGCCGTTTAGTTAACGCAGAACACGTGCGGCCGGTTTATCTGCGGGATAATGTTGCAAAAAAGCCTCAACCCGCCTAAATTAATAAGTTATGAGTAAGACAGATAACCGAAAATTTGTAAGAACCAAATTAACCTCCAGTGTACAGTTGACTCATCCGGATATTGGCTCAATAGAAGTTAAAACCCGGGATATTTCCGACGGTGGTATTTATCTGCTGTCCACTATTACCAATCTTCCCCCTGTGGGCAGTGAGGTTACTGTGCAACTGCTGGATACACCATTTGAAGCGCCGGTTCTGACCATGCGTGTGGTTCGAGTAGAGAATAATGGTATTGGCCTGGCCTTTATAGATGTATAAAAACAATAATATATAAAATACAACTTAAGGGGCTGGTTAGCGTTTATTGGTAGTCCCTGATGTTAAGTTATTTAATTTTAAGGCGGTAACATGACTGATAATATTGATCCTCTGATTCTGAATATCCTTTATGCCGGTATGGGTGGTGTTTTAACCCTGTTTTTTATGTGGTTCGGCTGTAAATTATTCAGCCATATTGTCAGTTTTAGTATCCCGGATCAATTATCCAAAGGTAATGTGGCTGTAGGTTTGATGCTGATGGGCATGTTTATCGGCATTGGTACAGCCATGGGACTGGTGATTGGTCTGGGATTAAACTAATGCCTGTGCGGCAGAGATTGTCATTTCAAAGTCTCTTGTGGATGGTGGTACTGACCCTGCCTGTTAACCTGCTGGCAGAAACTCATAAGCATGTTAAACATAAGCACTGGACAAAAAAATACGACCGCTATTTTAAAAAAAATACCAAGCATTATTTTGGTCCGGGGTTTGACTGGCACTGGTTTAAGGCTCAGGCTATTGCCGAATCCCGCTTAAATCCAAAAGCAAAAAGCAGGGCGGGTGCTATTGGTATTATGCAGATTATGCCCCGTACCTATCAGGAAATTGTAAAAAAACAGCCCAATCTGGGGCGTATAGAAGAACCGCGCTGGAATATCGCCGCAGCTATTTATTATAATCGGCAGCTCTATAAACGCTGGCAGAAAAGGCAGGTGCCTGCGGATGATCGGCTGGAATTCACCTTTGCCAGTTATAATGCCGGTTTTACCCGGGTATTAAAAGCCCTGAAAAAAGCCAGGGAAACCCAGAAACTGCCCCCTGAAGAAGTTAAAAAATGGGAAAAAATATCTCCCTATACACCATCGGAGACCCGCCATTATATCCGGCGTATTGACAGCCTGATGCAGATAAAACCTGAACAGAAAAAGTCCGGTTAGACTGATTTTTTATGGCCTGTCAAAGTATTACTCTGACACTTTGAGAACAGCGCAGCGCTTTTTCTCGTGCCACTTCAATACTGCTTCCCAATGCCAGAGCAACCCCCATTCTGCGCTGAGTTTTTACTTTAGGTTTACCAAACAGGCGCAACTGGGTATCGGTTTCACTCAGAGCCTGTTCCAGATTGCTAAACTGTACCTGATCGGACTCGCCTTCTACCAGAATAACGGCAGAAGCCGCCGGGCCATACTGACGGATAGCAGGAATTGGCAGACCGAGAATGGCTCGGGCATGCAGGGCAAATTCAGACAGGTCCTGAGAGATCAGCGTTACCAGACCGGTGTCATGGGGACGGGGAGACACTTCACTGAAAATAACCTCATCGCCTTTAATAAACAGCTCCACACCAAAAATCCCCAGTCCGTCCAGATTATCGGTAATACTCTGGGCAATATCAATAGCCTGGGCTTTTGCAGTGTTGCTCATGGCCTGCGGTTGCCAGGATTCACGGTAGTCGCCATTAATCTGCCTGTGGCCAATGGGTTCACAAAAAGCGGTGCCGTTAATATGACGAACCGTCAGCAGGGTAATTTCATAATCAAAATCCACAAAGCCTTCGACAATCACTTTACCCTGACCGGTACGACCGCCCTGTTGAGCATATTGCCAGGTGGATTC
Organism: Gammaproteobacteria bacterium; assembly: GCA_027076245.1. Classification (GTDB taxonomy): domain Bacteria; phylum Pseudomonadota; class Gammaproteobacteria; order GRL18; family GRL18; genus JANELJ01. Next base: position 13,119 of record JALTKC010000133.1, on the reverse strand, counting down.
AATATCGGATTCAGACTGGATAGTACTCTGACCTTTACCGGAAGAACTCATAATGGGTTTAACCACACAGGGGATACCGATTTCCTGTACGGCAGACAGGTATTCTTCCTTAGTTTCTGCAAACCGGTAGGGAGAGGTTTTCAGGCCGATCTGTTCCGCTGCCAGACGGCGAATACCTTCCCGGTTCATGGTCAGGTGAGCGGCACGAGCTGAAGGGATTACTGTAAAACCTTCCTGCTCCAGTTCAACCAGGGTTTCGGTAGCAATGGCCTCAATTTCCGGTACAATTAACTGCGGCTGCTCTTTTTCAATAAGCTGTCTCAGTGCCTCACCGTCTAGCATATTAATGACATGGCTGCGGTGAGCCACCTGCATGGCCGGAGCGTTGGCATAACGATCCACGACAATCACTTCCACACCAAAACGCTGTAATTCAATGACGACTTCTTTAGCCAGTTCACCGCCGCCGCAAAACAGCACACGGGTAGCAGAAGGGGACAGGGGAGTACCGATATTCATAGCAAGATCCGTTATTTATTGATTTAAGGTTATTTTAACCTTATTGTTCTATAACTAAAGCGTTTTCCATTAAATATGAATATTAAAAATAACAAAACCGGGAAAAAACAGGTCGCCATTAGTGCCTGTCTGCTGGGTGAAAGGGTTCGTTATGACGCCAGGGATAAACGACACGAGCTCATTTGTCGTATGTTTATACGGCAGTTAAAAAATCAGCTGGACGTGGTTCCGTTCTGTCCTGAAACGGCTATTGGTCTGGGCGTGCCCAGAGATAAAATTGAACTGGTCAGGCAAAAAGACCAGTCAATTCGGGTTCTTGGTGTTGAAAATCACACATGGGATGTGACAGAAGCGTTACAATCGTATGCCAGAGCGTTTTTAAAGCAATACCCGAATTTAAAGTATTTTATAGTAAAATCGCGTTCGCCCAGCTGTGGTTATAAAACTACGCCGGTGTTCCTCAATGCAATGGAAGAAAGTCTGGATTCCGGGATGTTTGTACAGACTTTACTGCAGATAAAACCGGATTTAAAAATGATTAATGAGTCTGAATTATTAACAGAACAGGACTGCCTTGAGTTCTTAGGAAATATTGATTTTGAGTGTTAAATCTAAAGTAACAACCATAATTACGCCTGTTATTATCATTATTCTGGGTATCGGCTTTTTTAAACTCATGGTGGCTACCCGTGATAAAACGCCGGATATTGAAATAAAAGAGCATATCTGGCGGGTAGAACAGAGTCGGGTGATTAAACAGAAACTGGCTCCGGTGATTACCCTTTATGGTAAAACAGAAACGACAGAACTGTTTAATGCGGCGGCTCCGGCAGCCAGTGAAGTGGTACGACTGCTGGTTAAGGAAGGTGAGTTTATTGAGCAGGGGCAGTTAATGCTCAGTCTGGATCCACAGGACTTTGCACCGCTGGTAATGCAGGCACAGGCTAAAGTCAATGAACTGCAGGCCTCTATTCGCAGTGAAAAAATCCGCCATGAGATCAACCAAATCTCCCTTAAAAATGAACAAAAACTACTTAAGCTCAGTGAAAAAGCACTGCAGCGGGCAGAAAAAATAAAACGCCAGAAACTGGGTTCGGTGTCTGAAACCGAGCAGGCCATGCAGCAGGTTGAAAGACAGCGGCTGGCCTATAATAGTATGAAATTCAAGGTCAGTGAGCATGAGGCCCGTATGGAACAACTGCAGGCACGTCTGTTGCAGGCCGAAGCTGATCTGCAGAAAAGCCGTCTGGCCATGCAGCGCAGTCAGATCTATGCACCGTTTTCCGGTATTGTGGCGAAAGTGAATGTTTCCCAGGGTGACCGGGTGAATGCCAATGAAAAACTGCTCAGTTTTTATTCTATGCAGCAGCTGGATATCCGTGCCAGGCTGCCTATTAATATTCTGGGCGATGTTCAGGCCGCTCTGAAACGAGGGGAAGTCCTGAAGGGAACGGCATCTAATGGCGGACGTCATGTGGATGTTCGCCTGGTACGCCTGTCCGGTGAAGCACAGGCCAGCGGCGTGGATGCCATTTTTACCATAGAAAATCCTGATGTCAGTTTTCGTATCGGCTCTATTGTGGTGGTGCGTCTGCAGCGCAGTGCCCAGGAAGGTTTAATGAAAGTGCCTTATCAGGCCATGTATGGTATGGATCGTCTGTATAAAATTGTTGACGGCCGTCTGCAGAAAGTTAAAGTTACCACCATAGGTGAAGCTCAACTGGAACATAATGACAATGAGGCTTTGCCACAACTGCTTGTGCGCAGTAAAGAATTAAACAGCGGCGATATGATCCTCAGTACTCACTTGCCCAATGCCGTCAGCGGTTTAAAAGTACAGGTGGTTGAAGCGGGGCAGGATCAGGCGGCTCAATGAAAATACTGTCGGTTTTTGCCCATCATAAGGTTGCGGCCAACCTGTTAATGCTGATTATGCTGCTCAGCGGTATTTTTGCCCTGTCACGTCTGAATGTGCAGTTTTTTCCCACTTTTGAACTGGATCGTATCAGTGTACGGGTGATCTGGAGCGGTGCCAGTGCCGAAGATATTGAACAGGGGATCACTATTCCTCTGGAGCAGTCGCTGAAAACCGTTGAAAACGTCAAGCATATGACCTCAACCTCAGCGCAGGATATCTCCTCTATCCAGCTGGAGTTCTATGAAAACACCGATATGATCCTGGCACTGGACAAGGTCAAACAGAAAGTCGATGAATTTCGTAACCTGCCTCTGGATGCAGAGAAACCCCAGGTAGAAAACCTGACCCGTTATGAGGGAGTTGCCAAGCTTATTCTCTCTGGCGGTCATAATGGCGGGCCGAATCTGGACATGCATGAATTACGCATGCTGGCCAACCAGTTTGAACGGGAACTGATTAAACGGGGCATAGATAAAGTAGAAATTAATGGCCTTCCGGATGAAGAAATCAGTATAGAAATTCCCCTGGAGCAGTTACAGTATCATGATCTGACCCTTGACGAAATCAGCCAGCGAATAAATACCTTCAGTAAGGATATGCCCGCAGGTACCCTGGGCAGTGAACACAGTGCCAAGGAATTACGTTCTCTGGAACAGGCCCGCAATGAGCAGGATTTTGCTGAGATACCAGTGATCAGTACCAGTACCAACTTTGTCCGTCTGGGTGATATCGCCAGTATCCGGCGTCAGGCAGAAAAAGACGGAGTACTGCGTTTTAAAGATGGTGAGCCGGTGGTAGAAATGGCTCTGCAGAGAACAGAGGAAGGCAATACCCTGAAGGCGGCCCGTATCCTGCAGGACTGGGTGGCAGAAAAACAGGCCAGTCTGCCGCCAAATATCCGTATCGAAGTGTTTGATGAAAGCTGGAAAATGATCCGAGACCGAACCTGGCTGCTGCTTAAAAACGGTGGCAGCGGTCTGGTGCTGGTGGTACTGATCCTGTATATCTTTTTAAATGCCCGGGTGGCATTCTGGGTGGCCATTGGTATTCCTGTGTCCTTTATGGCTACACTGGCTATTTTATATGCGGTTGGCGGTACCATAAACATGATCAGTCTGTTCGGTCTGATTATGGCCCTGGGGATCATTGTGGATGATGCCATTGTGGTAGGAGAGGATGCCCTGGCCCATTATCAGGGTGGAGAGGCACCGCTTATGGCGGCAGAAGGCGGTGCACGGCGGATGTTTGTACCGGTTATCGCATCTTCCATGACCACCATTGCCGCCTTTTTACCGCTGATGATGGTGGGCGGTATTATGGGCAATATCCTGTTTGATATTCCGCTGATTGTTATCTGTGTGATTATGGCTTCTCTGGTGGAAAGTTTTTTTGTACTGCCCGGGCATTTACGTCATGCCTTCAGCCATTTTAAACGGGATGACCGCTCCCACCGCCCGGCCTATCTGACCATTAGAAACAGACTGGATGATGCTTTTGACAGGTTCCGTCAGAATCAGTTTCGTTCACTTATTACCTGGTCTCTGTCCCATCGTGCTGTTATTATCGCTCTGGCCTTTGCCAGCCTGATTTCAGCTTTTGGTCTGCTGGCCGGCGGACGTATTCATTTTACTTTTTTCCCTTCACCTGAATCGACCATTGTCTATGCCAATGTCAGTTTTGCGGCCGGAACCTCTCGTGAAACCACAGAACGTTACCTTAAACATATGGAAGAAAAACTCAATGAAACCAATAAGGAACTGGGCGGTGGATTGATTGAAATGGCCGTAACCATCAGCGGCAGTTCCTTCAGCGGCGGCAGTTCCAGAAAAAAAGGCGATCAGCTGGGAGCGATTTTTGTGCAGTTAATTGAACCGGATAAACGTTCAGTACGAAATACGGATATTATTGCTTTGTGGAAAAGCAAGCTGGATCAACCGCCCGGTATGGATAATCTGACTATTGTGTCCCGTAAAACCGGGCCGCAGGGCAGTGATCTGGCCATTCGTCTGAGCGGCAATAATACCACGCAGTTAAAACAGGCGGCGACCGAACTGTCCTCGGCACTGCGTAATATCGAAGGGGTCTATGGTATTGATGATGATATGCCCTATGGCAAGGAGCAGTTGATTTATTCCCTTAAACCTACGGGGCAGGTGCTGGGACTGACGGTCGCCGATATTGGCCAGCAACTGCGGACGGCATTTGACGGTAAACTGGTGCAGATTTTTCAGGATGGAGCCAATGAGGTGGAAGTCAGAGTGCTGCTGCCCAAACAGGAGCGGGATCAGATCGATACCCTGGAGCGTATTAATATCCGTATTCCTTCAGGGGAATTTGTGCCTTTGACCAGTGTTGCACAATGGACGGTACGCCATGGTTTTGAAGTACTGCGTCATGCCGAAGGTGAGCTGGCTCTGGAAGTCTCTGCAGAAGTTAATTCCAGTGTCAATAATGTCAATAATATACTTGATCAACTGGAACAACAGGTGCTGCCGGAACTGAAACAGAAGTACTGGATTAATTATTCTTTTGAAGGCCGGGCAGCGGATCAAAAAGAAACCATGACCAAAATGAAATGGGGCGGCCTGCTGGGACTGACCCTGATTTACATCGTACTGGCCTGGGTCTTTGCTTCCTATGGCTGGCCGCTGGTGGTTATGGCTATTATTCCATTTGGTCTGGTGGGCGCTATCTGGGGACACTGGATACAGGGCATAGATCTGACGCTATTATCCATCTTTGGTATTTTTGGTCTGTCAGGTATTGTAGTGAATGACTCAATAATTCTGGTCACTTTTTATAAGCATATGCGAGAAAAGGGGATGGCGGTGCAGGAAGCCTTAATTGAGGCATCGGTGCAGCGCCTGCGTGCGGTACTGCTGACTTCACTGACCACCATAGCCGGCTTATTGCCACTGCTGTTTGAAACCTCATTACAAGCCCAGTTTCTGATCCCCATGGCCGTCTCTATTGCCTTTGGTCTGGCCTTTGCCACGGTCATGGTATTAATTATTATTCCGGTGTTTTTGTCTATACATGAAAGCATTCACCATAAACTAAAGTCTGTCTGGTCAATGTAATAACAGCTAAGGAAGCACTATGTCTGAATTCAAACTGGATCAACGACTGAAAAATGACTGTTTTATTCTGGATGAATCAGAACATTTTATGCTGCTGTTATTAAACAATGCTCTGGTTCCCTGGTTTATTCTGGTGCCTAAAACGGATAAAACCGAATTATATGAGCTGGATGAGTCCTTGCAGAAGCAGATAATGAGTCTGATTAATCAAATATCTGTCTTTATTAAACAGGAATATCCGGTGGATAAGTTAAATATTGCCACTATTGGTAATATCGTAGAGCAGCTGCATATTCATATTATTGGCCGTTTTAAAGCCGATCCCTACTGGCCGGGTGTGGTCTGGGGCCGGGAACCCAAAGAGTCCTATGCTCAAAAAGAGGTTAATAAACTGAAAAAGCAATTGAAAGGTATATTAGAAATATGATATATTATGATTTACTATTTGACAGCAGGATAACCTGCATCTGATGAATATAAGGTTCTTTTTAATATAGAGTTCTTTTTATACCAGAGTTGTTTGTAGAGTGTTGTTCATAGTATATTGTTTAGAGAGAGTAGTTTGTTTTAAAATAATAAAGCGTAAAGTAAGGAGATGGATATGAAAAAGTTAATTGCAGTATCAGTTTTTACCGCTTTCATCATGGGTGTTGCCAGCAATGCAAGTGCCTCCTGGTGGGGAAGCGATGATGATTACGAATGTTGGGGCCCATACGGTAAAATCCCAGGATGTAACCCATACGATGAGTGGGATCCAAGATACTGGATGGAAGAAATGGAAGATATGTTTGATGACGATGATGATTATTATCGTTATGGTGGTTACGGTTATGGTGCCCCTGGTTATGGTTACGGCGCTCCTTATGGTGCACCTGCTCCAGCTTATGGCGGTTATCCTCAGCCATATTACCAGCAGCCATACTATGGCGGCGGTTACCCATACGCTGCACCAGCACCTGCTCCTGTTGCACCAGCACCAGCGCCAGCACAATAAGCTGTTAATGGTATAATAATTTACCAAAAGCAGTCTTTTATAAAAATGCCAGTTCCGGGGAAACCTGAAACTGGCATTTTTTATGCCTGTAGCTAACTGAATTAAGTCTGCCCCAGAACACTCTAAAACCTAAAACCTGGCACAGTTGAAAACTATCCTTTTAGCCCCAAACTGCCAGAAATAACCAAAAATCAAGGAATATTATGACTCAGCCGGATCCCTCTGCGGTTAAGCAATTTTTATTATCTCTACAGGACAATATCTGCCGTTCTCTGGAACAGGCCGATCAACAACAGCGCTTTTTTGAAGATGACTGGCGGCGGGAATCCGGCGGGGGCGGCAGAACCCGGGTACTGACCGACGGTGGGGTGTTTGAACAGGCCGGGGTTAATTTTTCCCATGTTACCGGTGATTCACTGCCCCATTCAGCCACGGCCAAGCGACCTGAACTGGAAGGTTGTTCATTTGAGGCCATGGGCGTATCACTGGTAATACATCCGCATAATCCCTATATCCCTACAACTCATGCTAATGTGCGCTTTTTTATCGCGCAGAAAGAGGGGGCCGATCCTGTCTGGTGGTTTGGCGGTGGTTTTGATTTAACCCCTTATTATCCTTTCCGTGAAGATGTGATCCAGTGGCATCAGCAGGCAAAACAATGCTGTGATGACATTGATCCTCGCTATTATACCAAATACAAAAAATGGTGTGATGAGTATTTTTATCTTCCTCACCGTCAGGAAACCCGCGGCGTAGGTGGGCTGTTTTTTGATGATCTGAATGAGGGTGGTTTTGAGCAGTGTTTTCGTTTTATGCAGAATGTCGGCAATAATTTTATACCCGCTTATCTGCCCATTGTTGAAAAGCGTAAAAATACCGTCTATGGTGAACGGGAAAGGGACTTTCAACTTTACCGGCGCGGTCGTTATGTTGAGTTTAACCTGGTCTATGACCGGGGTACCCTGTTTGGTCTGCAGACCGGCGGTCGAACCGAATCCATTTTAATGTCCCTGCCGCCGCTGGTGAAGTGGCGTTATAACTGGCAGCCCGAACCCGGCTCTGCTGAAGCGGATTTATACGAAAACTATCTTAAACCTCAAAACTGGCTGGATATCTAATCATGACAAAAATGACCACTCTTTCAGATGAACAGCCAGAACTGGTACAGGAATACCGCAATACCATAGGCCTGTTTGCTACCGGTGTTACGGTACTGATTATCGAACATCAGGGGCAGGTACGCTGTATGACGGCTAATGCCGTCAGTTCCCTGTCGCTGGAACCCATACAACTGCTGGTCTGTCCTTCTAAAAAAGCCGCTTTTTCCGAGTTGCTGCATGACGGCGGGCATTTTACCGTTAATGTACTGGGGATCCATCAGGAAGATGTTTCTAATTATTTTGCCGGTGCTAAAACCACAACCATAGAAAATGAAGTCCATTATGACCGGCATTTCAGCGATACATTTCGGGCACCGAGACTGAATGACTGTATAGCATCGTTTGCCTGTCAGATCACTGCGCAGTATGATGGGGGGGATCACTGGATTGTGGTAGGAGAAGTTCTGGAAGTCTATAAAAACCCTCACAGAGCCTCCGAACCGCTGTTATTTTTTGGGGGGAAATATCATTATCCGGCTATTCCTGATGAGGAACATATTCAGCCGGGTGCCGATCCCTACCAGTAACTTCCCGGTCTTTGAACAATGCTGTCACTAAAATTCCTGTCCATTATCCTGCTGTTGACGGCATTGGTGGTAACTATGGGGCTGGTTCTGCGTACTTTAAAAAAACTCCGGCAGAAACAGTTCAGTGCCGGTTTGCGCAATGGACTCTACAGTCTGCTGACCCTGTTTCTGCTGATTACGGGTACTCTGCTGGTCAGCAATATTCTGGTTTATCACCGTCTGACTCATGAAACTCCCATAGCCCGGCTGTATATCAAACCACTGGCGAGTCAGTTATCTCAGGTATCGATTATTTCTTTGCCCGATTGTCAGGTCAGTCAGTTTACCCTGAAAGGGGATGAGTGGCAGATGGATGCCAGAATTATAAAATGGCATAACTGGGCCAACCTGCTGGGACTGGATGCCCTGTACCAGCTGGATCGCATTCAGGGCCGTTACCGTTCCATAGAACAGCAGCGGCAGAATCTGCCCACGGTCTTTAAACTGGAACAGCAGCCGGAGCCGGACTTATGGGCTTTAAAAAAACAATACCAGTGGCTGCCCCTACTGGATGCACAATACGGGCAGTCCGTCTTTATGGCTATGACAGCGGGCCAGTGGTATGAAGTCCATCTGTCTCAGAACGGTTTAATTGCCAGAAAAATCAGCCGGGAGCTGATAAATGATAAGTGTGCAAATGTCCCTGTGGTAGAATAATCTTATTTCCTCGTCTTAAAAGACAGGGGAACAGACCTGTATTGCTATTAATGAAGTTGTATCCTGATGTCCAAAGTTGCCCGCAAAATTAAAAGCCGTTCCCCGGTACAGAATATTTTCTCCTATGACAAATACTGGGCGGAATGCTATGGCGTGTCGGAATATCTACCTCATACTCTGGAAGAAATGCAGACCCTGGGCTGGGACTCCTGCGATATTATTCTGGTGACGGGGGATGCCTATGTGGATCACCCCAGTTTCGGTATGGCCTTAATTGGCCGTCTGCTGGAATCCCAGGGCTTTCGCGTCGGTATTATTGATCAGCCGGACTGGAACAGTTGTGAGGACTTTAAAAAGCTGGGCAGGCCTAACCTGTTTTACGGGGTGACCGCCGGTAATATGGACTCCATGATCAACCGTTATACGGCGGATCGAAAATTACGTCATGATGATGCTTACACGCCGGATGATATTGGCGGCAAGCGACCTGACCGGGCGGTAACGGTCTATACCCAGCGCTGTAAGGAAGCCTGGTCGGATGTACCGGTGGTTATTGGTGGTATAGAAGCCAGTCTGCGGCGTATAGCTCATTATGATTACTGGTCAGACAAGGTTCGCCGTTCGGTATTGTTTGATTCCAAAGCGGATTTACTGGTATATGGCAATGGTGAACGGCAAATCACTGAAATTGCCCACCGTCTGTCTCGGGGAGAAGCTATAGATAAGCTGGATAATATTCGCGGTACGGCTTTTATTGTTAAACAGCAAAGAAAAGGCTGGATGGAAATTGATTCCAGCCGGGTTGACCGGCCGGGTAAAGTGGATGCCGTAGTTAGCCCTTATGAACGTACGGATGAAACACCCTGCAGCGCAGATGATTCAGTGTCCGCTATGGAAGAAATTGCCATACCTTTAAAAAGTATTGTAAAAACGCTGGATCGGGGGCGTTGTGTGATCCGTCTGCCGTCCTATGAAAAAGTCAAAGCCGATCCGGTACTCTATGCCCATGCATCCCGGGTATTGCATCTGGAAACGAATCCCGGTAATGCCCGGGCATTAGTGCAGCGGCATGATAATAAAGACATCTGGTTAAACCCGCCGCCGTACCCTTTAACCACAGAAGAACTGGATCAACTGTTTGAGCTGCCCTATACCCGTCTACCGCATAAGGATTATGCCGGTAAAAAAATGCCGGCCTATGAGATGATCCGTTTTTCTATTAATATCATGCGCGGCTGTTTTGGAGGCTGTACATTCTGCTCCATTACCGAACATGAAGGCCGGGTGATCCAGAACCGTTCAGAAGATTCCATTATTCGTGAAATTGAAGAAATTCGTGATCATGTACCTGAATTTAAGGGCTATATTTCCGATTTAGGCGGTCCAACCGCCAATATGTGGCGTCTGGCCTGTGATGATAAACAGATTGAAGCAGCCTGCCGCCGTCTGTCCTGTGTTTATCCCACCATCTGTAAACACATGAGTACGGATCATGAACCGCTGGTGCATCTGTACCGGCGGGCCAGAAAACTGCCCGGTATCAAGAAGGTCTTTATTGCTTCCGGCTTACGTTATGATCTGGCTGTACGTTCACCGGAATATGTTAAGGAACTGGTCACCCACCATGTAGGCGGTTACCTGAAAATAGCACCGGAGCATACGGAGCAGAATACCTTAAGTAAGATGATGAAGCCGGAGATCAGTTCCTATTATGAATTCAAGCAGATGTTTGAAAAATTCTCTAAAGAAGCGGGTAAAGAGCAGTATCTGATCCCGTATTTTATTGCCGCACATCCCGGTTCCACTATTGAGGATATGGTTAACCTGGCTCTGTGGCTAAAAGCCAATAAATTTCGTCTGGATCAGGTACAGAATTTCTACCCTTCACCTATGGCCACGGCTACTGCCATGTATCATAGTGAGCGTAATCCCTTAAAACGCCTGAGCTATAAATCAGAAAAAGTACTGACCGCCAAAGGTGAGCGCAGCCGGCGCCTGCATAAGGCATTGCTGCGTTATCATGATCCAAAAAACTGGCCCCTGATCAGAGAAGCCCTCAGAGCCATGGGGCGGCATGATTTAATTGGTAATGGTGAGCATCAGTTAGTACCTTCAGAAAAAAATAAAATGTCCGACTCAATGAACTTTAAAAGCGGTGGCAGGTCTAGACATAAGGCTGGAAAAAACATACGGACAAAGGGTGGTAAAAGAACTGGAAAATCTGTTAGAAAATAACAGAACTCCTTAATTGATAAACTGTATAAAAATTCAGGAATAGTAAATTGAAGCGCTTACAACATCTTTTTGATAATAACCGTACCTGGGCCAATTCTGTTACAGAGAGAGACCCAGAGTTTTTTTCCCGCCTGTCCAATCAGCAATCTCCCGAATACCTGTGGATAGGCTGCTCAGACAGCCGGGTACCTGCGAATCAGATCACCCGCCTGGAACCTGGGGAAGTTTTTGTACATCGTAATATTGCTAATGTGGTGGTGCATACCGATCTAAACTGTCTGTCTGTACTGCAGTATGCTGTTGAAGTATTAAACGTGAAGCACATTATTGTCTGTGGCCACTATGGCTGCGGCGGTGTCCGGGCGGCTCTGGAGAACCATGAGCATGGCCTGATTGATAACTGGCTGCGCCATATTAAGGATGTTATGCGTTTTAACAAGGAACAGTTTGAAGGTCTGGAACATGAACAGAAAATGGATCTGTTATGTGAACTGAATGTGCGTGAGCAGGTGACCAATGTCAGTAATACCACGATAGTCCAGGATGCCTGGAATGCCGGCAAGGAACTGTCAGTGCACGGCTGGATCTACAGTGTGGAAAACGGCATTTTAAAGGATCTGGATGTCTGTATGACAGAAAAGGATGTGAAACCAAAATAGTATTTCAAATTGGCAATATCGGTACAAGTAACGGACATTTTTCCTGCCCTGGAAAAGCCTGAAAAATGACAGTTGTGAAGGGAGTACAGACTTTTTGCGTCAGTGTTTTTGTGCCTTATTGGCTATAATGTCATGAAAGCCACCTGAAACATACTTATGAAGCACACTGGAAACTAATGTCTGATAGGGAATACCTTCTTCGAGTGCCCGTCTTTGTAGTGCTTCAAGATCATGGCTGGAGATTCTTATATTAATTCGCTTGTCTTTTTTAAATGTTTCTTTAGCTATGGCCTGTAATTCTTTCTTACGCTCAGGTGTAAGTATTGATTTAAATTCACCTGCTTCAAAATCGTTTAGAATTTGTTGTTCTTCTTTGCTAAGTTTAGGGTCAGTCATCGCGATTCTCCTAAATATATTTTTGTTGCTTTTCGGCTAGGGATTACTGTTTTCAAAAAAATTTCTTCTTCATTTTCTACATATGGAACCAGGTAAGCATAATCATTTATATTTATAATGAAAACTCTTTGGTTAGGGTATTTGTCACTATTTGGATGTTTGTATCATCTAAAAGTGCTCCTTGTTGCAAATAGAAGATAACATCCTCAAATGAAATGCCACGTTCAGAGATAATTTGTTGATTTTTAGTGGAATTCCAATTTATTGGTTTCATACTATTCAGTATGGCATGAAAGTATGCCTATTGGCATCAGTGGTGTGTTGAATCTTAATCGGCCTTAAACCATTTATTATTCATTGCCCGGAATACTTTTTCAGGGTAATGAGTTTTGCCCAGACTGCCGTTATAACGTGCCAGAGCACGGGACAGATTGCCTTTTTCAATTTTCAGATAATAACTTAAGATGGTGCAGCCAAAGCGTAAATTGGTCTGAATATCAAACAGGTTGTCTTTGGGATGGCCGATTTCCTTTAACCAGAAAGGCATGATCTGCATCAGACCCCGGGCACCGACCCAGGAAATAGCATAACGGTCAAAATTACTTTCTACTTCTATAACCGATAAAACCAGTTCTGGCTCCAGTCCGGCCCGGGTGGCTTCCTGGTGGACATGCTTTAAAATTTCCATGCGTTCCAGCGGATCCGGTACCTGCTGTGCCATGCGGGTGGACATATCCAGCAGCCAGACTTCGGCATCAAAACGATCCGTAAAACCGGAGGTATCTTCAATGGCTTCAATCAGTAATTTTTTCAGTTTTTCATCGACCGGAGTTCGATAACCGCTTTTCTGCATAACGGTTTTTGAAGCCGGTTCAGCCGCTGGAACAGCGACTGTAAACAGTCCGCTAAAAAGCAGAATATTCAGGCAGAACAGT
>JALTKC010000132.1 GCA_027076245.1 Gammaproteobacteria bacterium | reverse complement strand
GTAAGAGGTCAATGTTTATAGCAAGGGTATAGCATAAGCTGAAAAAATAATCGAGTGAGAATTTATTTGTCAGAAAATGATAAATAAATTTTGCTTGAAAAACAGGCGCAACCGGCGTATGATCGCCCGTTCCTGAACCAGCTGAGCTGGAATGGTTTGCGGTGCCGGTTGCGGATAGCTGACAGTTAATAATAACGGGGCAGTTCCGGGAACAGGTGGCGGCATTCAACGAATTTTATAAGGTTAATTATTATGCGAGCAAATATTCATCCAGAATACAAAGAAGTCCAGGTCACCTGTAGTTGCGGCCACAGCTTCAAAACACGTTCTACCATTGGTAAGGACACATTATTGATCGAAGTATGTTCTAACTGCCATCCTTTCTACACAGGTAAGCAGAAACTGGTGGATACTGCTGGTCGTGTTGATAAGTTCCGTCAGAAGTATGGTATGAAATAAGTTTTTTATGCCCCTGTTTTGCTCTAATCAATGGTCAGGTATGCTGGCTGAAAGAAAGAGTAACAGAAAGCAGAAAAACAGCCAAAGGCACTTTAGTTTTCTAAGGTGCCTTTTTTATTGCCGTCCGTTTCTGCATGCTCTATTCGTTTTTCTGGCTGCCAGTGCCTCGGCTCAGGAAGTCTGTCTGACAGCCCAACAGCAGTTAAAACAGGTGCAGCACTGGGCACAGGTTAAAACCATAGTGGATGGTGATACCCTCCACCTTAAGGATGGCCGTAAAATCCGTCTGATTGGTATTAATACTCCAGAGTTAGGTCATCGTGGCGGGGCTTCCGAGCCTTTTGGGCTGCAGGCATGGCAGGCGGTTCAAAAATTACTGGCAACTAATAAGAAAGTTGGCCTGTATTATGACCGTGAACGCAAGGATCGCTATAAAAGAACCCTGGCCTATGTGGTCTTACCTGACGGAACCAGTATTGAGGAAAACTTGCTCAGACAGGGGCTGGCGGTCAGTATTGTGGTTATGCCTAATGACCGTAATCTTGCCTGTTACCGAACTCTGGAAACACAGGCCAGAAAGGCCGGAAAAGGTTTGTGGCAATTACCGGAAATGCAGTGGTTCCAGGCCGCTGAACTGTCCGCTAAAGCCGAGGGCTATCGTTTTGTGAGCGGACGGGTTCTGGCCTATAATGAAAGCCGGAAGTATCTGTATTTGAAACTGAGTAACAATCTGTCCGTGCAGATTGCCAGAAAAGATCAGAAACAGTTTAAACACCTGAAATCCCTGGTAGGTAAACAAATTCGGGTAAGAGGCTGGATTCATCGTTATAAGGGTAAACAGAATTTGCGGCTCAAGGTCAGAGATAACCTTGAGCTTGTTGAGTAAGTAAAAATGCTTATTAATATAAGGTTTAGATATGTCTAATAAAGACACTTTAAAACAACAGGCGCTGGACTATCATGCTCTTCCCAGACCGGGGAAAATCAGTGTTATTCCCAGTAAACCCTGTGCCACACAGGATGAACTTTCCCTGGCCTATACTCCTGGAGTAGCGGCTCCGGTACGAGAAATTGCCGAGGATCCGCAGCTGGCTTATCAATATACCAGTAAAGCGAATCTGGTTGCAGTGATCACCGATGGTACGGCGGTTCTGGGACTGGGTAATGTGGGGCCGCTGGCGGGCAAACCGGTTATGGAAGGTAAGGGTGTGCTGTTTAAACAGTTTGCCGGTATTGATGTTTTTGATATTGAGGTTCAGGCGGATTCACGGGAAGCTTTTATTGAGACGGTTACTAATATTGCCCCAACCTTTGGCGGTATTAACCTTGAAGATATTGCCGCCCCGCATTGTTTTGAAATTGAACGGATCCTCAAAGAACGGCTGGATATACCGGTCTTTCATGATGATCAGCATGGCACCGCAATCATTATTGCGGCTGGCTTATTAAATGCACTGGAACTGCAGAATAAAAAACTCGATGAAGTTAAAATTGTCTGTATTGGGGCTGGTTCCGCGGGCATTGCTTCCATGCGTTTATTGCTGACCCTGGGGGTGAATAAGCAGCAGATTAACCTGGTGGACAGAAACGGTGTAGTACACAGCGGACGGGATGATATTAATATTTATAAGCAGGAGTTTGCTACCCAAACCGATGATCGAACTCTGGCTGATGCTATGCAGGGGGCGGATGTTCTGATTGGTGTGTCTGGTCCAGATATTGTATCAGCCGATATGGTGGCCAGTATGGCAGATAACCCCGTAGTCTTTGTGCTATCTAACCCTGATCCGGAAATTGCGCCAGAACAGGCGAAGGCGGTGAGAAGTGATATGATTATGGCGACCGGCCGTTCGGATTATCCTAACCAGATCAATAATGTGCTGGGCTTTCCTTTTATTTTCCGTGGCGCCCTGGATGTGCGGGCAAAAACCATTAATACAGAAATGGAAACGGCTGCCGTGCATGCCCTGGCGCAACTGGCAAGATTGCCGGTTCCAGATGAAGTCAGTGCCGCCTATGGTGTGGATAAACTGGAATTCGGTCCGGATTATATTATTCCAAAACCTTTTGATCCGCGTCTGATATCAACGGTTGCCCCCGCTGTGGCTAAAGCGGCCATAGACAGCGGTGTGGCCCGTATTGACTACCAGCCTTTCCAGTAAACCGGGGAGTGTGGGCATCCTTGCCCGTATACCTTCCCAACATAACTATCCCATATAATAGTTCTATTACGATGTTAACAGTGCCTGCACCTGCTCAATAGAAGCCCGCTGCATACTCTGGCCATTTAAAGTATTCAGTGGCGTGATTCGACGTTGTTTCTCAGACAGTACAATTAAATTAATCCGGTGTTCACCTGCATAAAATTGATAACAGGGGACCTGCTGAGGGTGCTGTTTGCCGAAAAATAACTTCCACTCACTCAGCTGATAGGGAATGTGATGGTCTATCAGCATGGTGGCAATCTGTTCCGGTGAGTCAGATATGAGCTGGATATCAATGCCGCTGTGCTCCCCGGCATAACCGGATAAAACAGAACCGGTAAGCCGGGGTTGATAGTCATGAAACAGCTGCATGGCTTTAAGAGCGGTTTCTCTGAGTTCCCGCAGCTTATCCCGGCTGTCAGGACTATACAGGGACTGATAGATTTTTAATTCTGCCAGAATTTCTTCGTTATCCGGTAGGCTGTGTTCATTCTGAATGCCTAATTGTTGAGCGGCTTTTTTCCTGGCGTAATTTAAATTATCGGTGCCTTCTTCAGTCATCAGGCGGGCGGCTTTAACCGCTATCTGGGCACGCAGACGAAGTACCTGTTTATGCTTCTCGGAACCGTTTCTTGAAAACCCGGCTTTTGAATGTTTAGGGGAGCGTTTAGAAGAGTTCTTCATTGGTCGCTTCACTGCTGCTGGAAGAACCGCTTCCGCTGACACTGCCAGCAGAACGGGTGGGTTCGGTTCCTTCGACAAAATATTCAAAGAGGGTCTTTTTTGATGAAGGAGAGGCCAGCAGGCCGGTTTCAGCATCAATTTTTACCGTCACGACATTTTCCGGGACTCTTAAGGGCTGTTCAGGCATGTCCTTTAAAGCCACCTGCATAAAATTCATCCACATGGGCAGAGCGGCCGTGCCGCCAAATTCACGCCGTCCCAGTGAGCGGGGCTGATCAAAACCTACCCATGCTGTGGCCATCACCTGCCGGTTAAAACCGGAGAACCAGGCGTCAAGCTGATCATTGGTAGTACCGGTTTTTCCAGCCAGATCCTTGCGGCCCAGTTTAAGTGCCTTACGGCCGGTACCAAAGCGGATCACATCACGCATAATAGTGGTCAGGATAAAGTCATTGGCTTCATCCACAACCCGGGGGGCATGACGGTTTTCCTCTTCGGGGCAGCTCTGCTGCGGATAATCTGGACTGCAGACAGTCAAAGGCTGTTGCTGAAAAAGAATATTTTGCAGCGGATCTTCAATGCGCTCAATAAACCAGGGTGAAATATCATATCCGCCATTAGCCAGTATGGCGTAGCCGCGGGCGATCTGCATGGGTGTCAGGGTGGCACTGCCCAGAGCCAGAGACAGGTTTTTGGGCAATTCGTCTTCCGTAAAACCA
Organism: Gammaproteobacteria bacterium; assembly: GCA_027076245.1. Lineage (GTDB taxonomy): Bacteria > Pseudomonadota > Gammaproteobacteria > GRL18 > GRL18 > JANELJ01. The sequence goes on along the minus strand of JALTKC010000132.1, from coordinate 2,688 downwards.
AAGCGTTTAACATAATCTATAGCATAGTTAATACCAATATCCCGCAGGATACGGATGGAAACCAGGTTACGGGATTTTATTAGCCCCTGTCTGAGGCGAGTTGGGCCGAAAAATTTACCACTGTAATTATCGGGCCGCCAGAAGCCTTCAAGGTAACTGTCCTTGAATACCACCGGTGCATCATTAATCAGGGTTGCAGCAGTATAACCCTTGTTTAAGGCTGCAGAATAAATAAACGGTTTAAAATTGGATCCGGGCTGGCGTTTGGCCTGTATAACACGGTTAAATTTACTGTCATAATAATCAAAACCACCTACCAGGGCATTAATGGCGCCGTTTTGAGGATTAAGCGATACCATGGCACCGCCAACTTCAGGTTTCTGAGCCAGGGCAAATTCACTGTTCGGTAGCTGTTCGACATAAATAATATCCCCAGGATTAATCACATCTGAGATTTTTTTAAGCTTAGGGCCGATATGATTGTCTTTAATATATTTGCGTGCCCACTTAATGTGTTTCCAGCGCAATGCTACCGTGCTGCCGTCTTTAAGCAGAACCGTGGCCTGCTCTTCTGTTGTCGGTTTAGAGGTCTTTTTGTTTTTAGTCTTTTCTGCGGGGACTTCAACGGTATTAATGGTCATAACCAGAACCGGCTGCAGATGGCCTACCGGTCTGAATTTGTCCAGAAATTTAAGTGTTTCCAGTATTGGTGTATTTTCCTCAGGCAGATCAATATGCGCTAGCACACCTTTATAACCATGTCGGTGCTCGTAGCTCATCAGCGCACTGCGCAAAGCCGCATTGGCTGCTGTCTGCATGGTGCTGGAAACAGAAGTAAAAACATTATAACCCGTGGTGTAGGCTTCATCACCATAAAGTTTGAGCATGTGTAAACGTACCATTTCGGCTATATAGGGTGCTTCCACTTCAATATTGGCTTTATGAATTTCAGCAATATCTTTCGTATTTACGGCGGTTTGATATTGATCCTCAGTAATAAAGTTAAGCTGACGCATCCTGTCCAGTACATAATTACGGCGTATGGTGGCTCGTTGCGGATTGGTGACTGGGTTAAACCGGGAGGGGGCTTTGGGCAGTCCGGCAATCATGGCAAACTGTTCCAGGGATAATTCCTGCAGAGGCTTGCCGTAATAGGTTTTGGCGGCTGCGGCAACACCATAGGAGCGGTGACCCAGATATATCTTGTTCATATACAGAGCCATAATGTCTTCTTTACTGAGCAGCTTTTCAATTTTAAGAGACAGAAAAATTTCGTTTAGTTTACGGATATAGGTTTTATCCCGGCTCAGAAAAAAGTTTCGTGCGACCTGCATGGTTACAGTACTACCGCCCTGGCCTTTCTTACCGGTTTTTATCAGGTGTACCATGGCCCGTAGGATACCCTTGTAATCGACGCCGGGGTGTTTAAAAAAGTTTTCATCTTCTGCCGCTATTACAGCCTGTACCAGTTGTTTCGGTATATCCTGGTATGCCACCGGTTCACGTCTCATTTCGCCAAACTCTGCAATCAGTTTTTTATCAGCGGAATAAACCCGTAAAGGTACCTGTAATTTAACGTCTTTTAATACCTCGATATCCGGTAATGTGGGTTCCAGATAAAAATATATCGATGTGATGGTGATCACAGAAATTATGGCAGTTGTCAGAAAAAGTGTGAGGAGAGTCAGAAAAAGTTGGTATAAGCGGCGCATAATTGCTCAGGTTGGTGTTAAAATAGTTATCTAATTAGCTTGATTATAAAGCTTTTTTTGTGACACCACACCCGTTTTAAGAAAAAAAATTATTCACTTACTTGATTATGATATCTAATGTACTATCATATGATTATCTTCTAACTGTTTGAAGAAAAACAAAAAGCTGTTGTCGCATTGAATGCTCGAATATAAGCTGGAAATTAAAAAGAACAAAAAACCTGACTTTTTACAAAATATTGAAGATTAAAGAGTTGAAGCTGTGATGGAATCGACAATTTTTATCTTCCAGGTGTCATGATACACAACAGTTAAACAATAGTTATAAATGGACTTTGTATAATAGTGATTTGTAGTCTAAGTTAGAAGGGCACTTTAAATAATGCAGGATTCAGGTGTTAAAAAAGCCCTTTTAAAGGTTTTTTAACCAGAAATCGAGCATAATTTACAAATAATTTAACAAGAACTTAAAAGTAAACTTGCAAATTTCATCTAATCTATTATGATTGTTTTGTAAGTACTTGAAGTATCAGAAATCTTAAGCTGTATTTATACTGGAATTAAAGCAGGCAATAAATACTTGCATGGCAGGCTCTGTGTTGGTGAAAGCAGTGTTTATCAATAATGTTATTAAAAATCTGCATAGATAAAAACAGTATTAATAGAAAATGATAATAATTAGAAGGATTTAGTTTTGGCGTTTGCACAATTATTCGGAACTAAAGCACAAAATCTGCTGGGGGTTGATATCAGCTCATCGGCCGTGAAATTACTGGAACTATCCAAAAGCGGCCAGAAATACAGAGTTGAGTCATACGCTGTTGAACCTTTACCGCCTAATTCCGTGGCGGAAAAAAACATATCCGATGTGGATGCCGTAGGTGAAGCCATCAGAAAGGCAGTTAAACGCTCAGGCACCCGTCAGAAAAATGCAGCGCTTGCTGTGGCAGGTTCTGCTGTTATTACTAAAGTTGTA
>JALTKC010000131.1 GCA_027076245.1 Gammaproteobacteria bacterium | reverse complement strand
TCTCAACGCTCAACGCTCAACGCTCAACGCTCAACGCTCAACGCTCAACGCTCAACGCTCAACGCTCAACGCTCACACCCCCCCAATCGCCTCCAACACCTCCCCAATATGCTCCTTAACCTTAACCTTCCGCCACTCCTTAACCAGCACCCCATCCGCATCAATTAAAAAAGTACTGCGTTCAATTCCCATATGGGTTTTACCGTACATTTTCTTTTCCTTGATAACATCAAACAGCTTACAGATGGTTTCGTCCTTATCTGAAATAAGCTCAAAGGGAAATTCATATTTGGCTTTAAAGTTTTCATGGGCCTTGATCCCATCACGGGAAATGCCGAAAATCTTAATGCCTTTTTTTTCAAACTCAGCATAATGATCGCGAAAATCCTTGCCTTCCTGGGTGCAACCGGGCGTATTGTCCTTAGGATAAAAATACAGTAGTACCGGAGTGCCTTTATAGTCGCTGAGTTTAAACTCTATGCCGTTGGTTGCCTGACCGGTAAAATCTGGTACCTCTTTGCCTGTCTCTATCTGACTCATGTATTACTCCATTTTATTTTTTCTGAGATTAACGGGCGGCTTCAATAGAAGCATCCAGATTCATATCTTCACAGAGATCCAGAAAATCATCCCGCAGTTCATTGATAATTATAGATTGGGGAATGGTGATGATCATTTCAATGGCAAACATGGGGGTTCCGGTGTGCGGGGCTGGATAACGTTCGGTCTGCATGCTCTGAATATTGATATTACGGCTGGAAAGAAAGTCGGCCAGCTTGTAAACAATACCGGGATTATCTATGGCCAGTACTTCAACTACATAAGGAAGTTGCTGTTCAGTCTGGCCTTCAGGCTGGGTGTGTTTGCTCAGGATATTCAGTTTCAGCCGGTCTGCTTCTTGCTGCAGAGTCTGCTCGATTTTACCAAGCTCATTTTTAGAGCCGGAAATTAGCAGGATTATGGCAAATTCTCCGCCCAGGACAGTCATGCGGCTGTCATCAATATTGCCATTGTTCTGCACAATGAGCTGCGACAGTTCATTAACAATACCGGGGCGATCCGTACCAATGGCCGAAATCACTAACTGGTCTTCAGGTTTGTCAGACATAGGTTTAATATTCCAGTTGTTTAAGTTAATTTAATTATTGACCACATAAAACAATAAATAAAGCCCCAATAAAAAATGCATTAAATGCAGTGGTTTTCTGGCAGATAATCAAGGATAATAAGGGATTATTTTAAAAAATCGTGTTTAGATCTGTTTGATTTGACGTTTGGCTTGACAGATTGTTTAACGGCTTTGTTTTACTGGATTGTTGGAGATATTAAATGTTTAGTGGCAGTATGGTTGCTTTGGTGACACCCATGCATAAAGATGGCAGTGTGGATCAGGAGTCGCTGGCCAGGTTGGTGGAGTTTCATGTGGAAAATGGCACCGATGCCATTGTGGCTGTGGGTACTACCGGTGAATCCGCAACGCTTAATGAACAGGAGCATTGTCAGACCATTAAACAGATTGTGGAACTGGCGAATAACCGTGTGCCTGTAATTGCCGGTAC
>JALTKC010000130.1 GCA_027076245.1 Gammaproteobacteria bacterium | reverse complement strand
ATATTATTATTTCCGGTTTTATGATAACTACCGTGGCCCTGCTTTTATACCTTGCCATGTTTTACAGGCATAAACCGGAACACGACATTTAATCCCTGCAGATCGAACGATCGAAACTCAGCTTGCGTCGTTTTTGTATATCTGGCCGACCCAGAAATTTCTCACCGTAAACAAGATAATAGGCAGGAAAGTCTTTTCCCATGTAGCGCGGCGTGAATTTACCGATAAAGCGTGTTTTACAGAAATGTGAAACTAAACCACCGTATTCCTTACCACTCAAAATTATCAGCAGGTTATAACCGCGATAACTGTCATCCAGCCAGGCATAGGCATAATGATTTGAACGTCCAAGGATATTTAAGGCCGGTAGCGCATGATGGTAAGGCAGCTGTGGCCAGCGTTTACGTTCATAATAGGCCAGTTGTGAGGCATCCTGATAATTATCGGCGGCAAGCAGAGTGTTGGAGGGTAACTTCTTCTGCTCATTCAACATAGTCTGGTACATCTGCGGCCAGACCAGGCTTTTACGCCAGTTAAGCGATATGTCCACTGTGGCAGGAATATAGTTGAGCGCCAGTAACAGTAGAATAACCGGTATTACCATGGCTGCCTGGCTCCAGATCCATTTAGCGGATGATCGGCTGACTTCACTAATACCGATAATAAACAGGATCAGGATACTGATAATGGCCCAGTTTGCGCCAAAAGGTTTGTAGAAACTGACAAACAGAAATAATGCCGTGGGAATCAATGCCACTGAAAAAGCCAGGTGCTGTGCCGGGGTGAACTGCCGATTTTTTAAATTCTGCAGAAAACATCCCAGCGCCTTGAGCATGGCTGGTCCTGCTATCAGCAGATAAGACAGGGCAAGTATTATTACCTCGCTATAATGGATCTTAACCGGAGCTGCTTTGCCCGCAGCAACAGTTTCCGGGGCAAAGATATGAATACCCTGGAACTTTAGAAAAGCCCAGTCGTTTTGCATATTCCAGATAATCACCGGTAACAGTGCCAGTAGAACAATAAAAAAGGCGATCCATGGCCATGGCGTCTTTAGTTGTTGCCTGGCATCGGCTTTAAATAAAAACCAGAGACCAATCACCGCGATATATACCCCGGTATTGGCCTTTGCCAGTAAGGCCAGTGCGAGAAAGATGCCGCTCCAGATCCAGGCCCTTGCACTGCCATTTAGTGCTTTAAATAACTGCCATAGTGCTAGCGAGGTAAAGAGCAATAAAGGCGCATCGGGTGTCCATACCACGGTAAGGGTAAACACCATGACACTTAGACTGCTTAACCACAGGATACGGATACGCTGCTTATCTGTCAGGCTGGGATCATAACTGCTGGCCGCCAGGGTAATTGCTATCGCGGTAAGGACACCGGTTAGCGCGGTGACAGTTCGAATGACCCAGGCATGGTCACCAAAGAGGCTGGTAAAAGGGATGAGGAACCAGCCGGCACCGGGAGTATTATCAAAATAGGACAGGCTCGGCATCTGCGTCCACATCCAGTAGTAGGCTTCATCATCATTGAGATCAATCGGCCAGAGCAGGATAAAGC
>JALTKC010000129.1 GCA_027076245.1 Gammaproteobacteria bacterium | reverse complement strand
TCCGTGAACAGATTATTTTATTTGCCCAGCCTGGTGCCCTGCAGGGCTCACAATTGGAACAGGTCATTGAACAGGCCAAAGATCTGGATATGGATCAGGTCAGAAAAGATATCGAACAGCAGCAGGCTGAACAGGCCACTAAACAGTAAATCTGCCTACTTTGTGCTCATCCATTTATTTGGATTATTTATTTTTTCTTTAAAATGCGTTCTTAAATGTAAAGTAAGTTCCTGGGAATGCGGGCATCTTGCCCGCATCAGAAATAATGTACAAACCGGCTTATGGACGCGGGCAGGATGCCCGCACTCCCAGGTAATATACTTTATTAATAAACGGACAGACACTATGTAGGTTTTGCTTTTGCAGAAGCGATTGTGGGGATCACTGATGAAATTTTACGGCAAACCGATTGAACCTGAACAGGCTGAAAAAACAGGTGTACTTCTGGTCAATCTGGGGTCCCCCGATGCCCCAGATGCTCCTTCAATCCGGCGTTTCCTAAAAGAGTTTCTCTCTGATCACCGGGTCATTGAAATCCCTCAGCCTGTCTGGCAGATCATTCTGAATCTTTTTATCCTGCCCTTTCGTCCCCGTAAGCTGGTGCCCCTATACCAGTCTATCTGGACTGATGACGGATCGCCCCTGGTGGCCATTGCTGAAAAGCAGAAGCAAAAGCTGGAAAAAAAGTTTCAGGCAGCAGGCAAAAAGGATATCTGTTTTGCCTTGGCCATGCGTTACGGTCAACCGGAGATCCGTTCAGCCCTGAAACAGCTGGCAGAACAAAATGCCCGGAAAATTCTTATTTTTCCAACTTATCCCCAGTATTCCGGTACCACTACAGCATCTATTTTTGATGCTGTCACAGATGAATTACAGCACTGGCGCTGGGTACCTGAACTGCGCTTTATCAATCAATACCATGATGACTATGCCTATATTCAGGCTCTGGCTAATTCAGTCAGAAGCCACTGGCAACAACAGGGGCAGGCTGATAAGCTGATTATGTCCTTCCACGGCCTACCAAAATTCTGCCTGGATAAGGGCGATCCCTATTACCATCAATGCCATAAAACCGCCCGTTTACTGGCTGATACACTGGGCCTTAATGAACAACAATGGCAAATAACATTCCAGTCCCGCTTCGGCAAAGCCGAATGGCTAAAACCCTATACCAGCGTCACTCTGAAAGCATTAGCCAAACAAGGCACCCAGTCCGTTGACGTCATCTGCCCTGGCTTCGCCATCGACTGCCTGGAAACCCTGGAAGAAATCGCGGTAGAAAACCGGGATATCTTTATGAAGGCAGGCGGAAAACAATATCGTTATATTTCGGCTTTGAATGCGACGGAGGAGCATGTAGATGTTCTGGCGGGAATTATTGAGCAGAATTTGTGGGGAAGAAGCGCTGAGCGCTGAGCGCTGAGAAAGAGCCAGAGCAGAAGGAGCTGTTTTGAAGTAAATACAAAAGATTTTAATTTTTTCTTGACTCAAGAAAAATGGATTTTATACTTTCACGCTCAACGCTCAACGCTCAACGCTCAACGCTCAACGCTCAACGCTCAACGCTCAACGCTCAACGCTCAACGCTCGCTCTTAATCCACCACCCCCTCAAACGGCTGCACATCCACCATCTCCCCGGCCTCGACACTACTGCTTTGTGCTGGTATCACAATAAAACAGTTCGCCCGGCTCATGGCGGTTAATACATGTGAGCCCTGGGTGCCGGCACTTCTGACGGTGAGTTCGCCGACTTCTGACTGTTCTAAAATGCCCCGCTGGAAATCGGTACGGCCGGGATGTTTCTTTAAAAATTCGGTGGTTTTTGCTTTTATGGTCAGAGGTAATACTACTTTTTGTCCCTGCATGCGTTTTAGTGCCGGCTGGACAATCTGGTAAAAGGTGGCAATAACCGAAACGGGGTTGCCCGGCAGACCGAAAAACAGGCTTTTTCCCAGGGTGCCGAATGCCAGTGGTTTACCGGGTTTCATGGCAATTTTCCAGAAATTGATCTGGCCGAGTTTTTCCAGGGTTTCTTTTACAAAGTCCGCTTCTCCAACAGAGACTCCGCCTGAGGTAATGACCGCATCGGCCACACTGGCGGCGGTGGTAAAGGCATTTTCAATGGCTTGACGGTCATCGGGGATCACGCCCATATCCACCAGTTCTATACCCAGGTTGCTTAACAGACCGTAGAGTGAATAACGGTTGGAATCATAAATCTCGCCATTACCCAGGGGTTCACCAATAGAGCGCAGTTCATCACCGGTAGAAAAAAAGGCTACCCGCAGTTTGCGGCTGACGGTGACTTCGGCAATCCCCTGGGTGGCCAGAAAGGCCAGGTCGGTGGGGCTGAGTTTTTTGCCTTTAGCCAGAAAAGTCTGTCCGGTCTTCAGATCATCACCTTCCTTGCGGACATTGGCATAGGGTTTGGGGATGGTGGTAATCACCACCGTACCTTCTTCCGGTGTTTCAGTATGTTCCTGCATAACGACCGTATCCACACCATCCGGTACCTGTGCACCGGTCATGATCCGGATGGCTTCGCCAGACTCAATTTTGCCGTTATAAGGGTGACCGGCAAAGGATTGTCCCACTACTTTAAGTGTCAGCTTGGTATTTTCACCAATATCACTGGATTTAAAGGCATAACCATCCATACCGGAATTATCACAGGGCGGAGTGTTAAATGTTGCGGTCACATCCTCTGCCAGAATACGGTTTAAAGCATGGCGTAAATCAACCCTTTCAAAGCCTGCAACCGGCTGAATATCACTGATTATACGGTTTTGTACTTCACTGACAGAGAGAAAAAGATTGTTATTCTGAGTGGTATTTTGTGTCATAGTTCTAAAAAGTCCTGTGGAAGACGAAATTTAATTCAAAGGCTGTTTTTCAGGTTTATCGTTGTCTTTAACCAGTGCTGTAATAAAACCGGCTATTTCTGCAATATTGTTTATATCCAGAACGGGGCAAGCCATTTCCAGATCATACTGTTCGTTTAAATCAGCCTGATCGCTGGCAATCGCTATAATATTCGGATCCTGTGGATATAACAGAGGTTTGCCCAGAGATGGCCGGTGCAGCTCTATCTTGGAGATTTGCTCATGCTTAAAACCTTCCACCAGAACCAGATCAGCCTGCTGCAGATCCAGATGAGGCAGCAGTTCAAACAACTGAGGTTCAGGATGCTGTGCCCGGTAAGCCGGACTGTGTTCAACCATCAGAGCCCAGCGGTTAGCTGATGCTACTAACATCTGATCGGCTCCGGCCTTACGCAGGCGATAACTGTCCTTACCCGGTTTATCAATATCAAATTTTTCATGGTGGGTATGTTTTACCATAGCAATATGAATATTGGCTTGATTCAGCTCAGGGATTAACTGTTCCAGCAGGGTGGTTTTACCAGTACCGCTAAAGGCGGCAAAACCCAGTAAGGGGGTGTTTTTATATCGGGTCAGTGAAATCATGGGCAAAATATATCATAATTTACGCTATTTTATACACACAAAAATCTAAAGGTTTAACTGGATGCAGCAGTTTAAATGCAAAGATGTCACACTGATAAATAAAGAGACTGGCTACAGTGGATTTTTTACCATAAATAAATATACTCTGCAGCACAGAATGTTCAGCGGTGAGCAGACCCGGGTGCTGCACAGAGAATGTTTTGAGCGGGGCCATGCGGTGGGTGTACTGGCTTATGACCCGTGGAAAGACCGCATTATTTTACTGGAACAGTTTCGTATCGGCGCTTATGTTAATGAACTGGAGAACAACAGTGCATCAGATAACAGCCCCTGGCTGCTGGAAATTATTGCCGGTATTGTAGAGCCGGGAGAATCCTGCCGGGATGTGGCTCATAGAGAGGCTATGGAAGAAGCGGGCTGTCAGTTACTGGCTCTGGAACCCATAGGCGATTTTTTATCCAGCCCCGGTGGAACATCGGAAACCACCCAGTTATATTGCGGCTGTGTTAAAAGCGACAGCATTGGCGGCATTCACGGCCTTGAAGAAGAAGGTGAAGACATCCGGGTATGGGTGGTTGATTTTAAGGAAGCCGTCCAGTGGCTGAAACAGGGTCGTTTAAATAATGCCAGTGCCATAATCGCGCTGCAGTGGTTAATGCTTAACCATGATGCAATAAAAAATAAATGGATCTCGTTATAAAACAATATACCAACGAGTAAACTGCATACTTGTAACTAAAGTTCTTTACTTTTAAGACGCTAATATTTCTAAATAGCATCCACAAGCCCAGTACAAAACTATCAGGAACTCACTATGTCTGACGCCATTACTGCCATAGCTCAAACCGGTATCCAGCAGGGGATGAACGGCTTAAAGAAAAATGCCTCCCAACTGGCCAGTAAATCGGCTATGGAAGGCAAGGCAGATATTATGACGCCTGTAGTTGAAATGAAAGTAAACAAGTACCAGGTGCTGGCCTCCGGAAAGGTTATTGAAACTGTAGATGAAACACTGGGTGCTCTTTTAAATGAAAAAGTTTAAATAACCATTCTATCCGAATATTTTCCTGCCTCTATAGACTGCCTAACGGGTGGTTGTCTGCTATACTTCAATATTAAGTCTGTCTTTTAAATAAGACATGGTTCTGGATTTACGAACTACCCGGAAACAATGTGTTGTGTCCAATGAAAAAAACTTATTTATCTCTATGAAAAAACTGAATGAACTGCCGCCGCTCTCCAATGCGGCCCGTAAAATTCTGGAGATTATTTATAATCCGGACATCGATATTTCGGTATTTGTAAACGTTGTTAAACAGGACCCTGTGTTGTTGGGTAAACTGATTGGCCTGGCAAATTCTGCTTATTATGGACGTCGAAATGTAAGCAGTGCGGAACGTGCCATTATTGATATTCTGGGACTGAAAACCGCCAAAAATATAGCCCTGGGCGTGGTATTAAGTGGCATTTTCGATACTCGCCAGTGTCCAAACTTTAAAGTAGAAAACTACTGGCTTAATAGTCTGTTAAGTGCCCGCCTGGCCAGGGAATTTGCTGTATATATTACAGATATAGAACCGGATGAAGCCTATTTGTGCGCCATGTTGTATGAAATTGGGCAGATGGCTCTGGCATTTCTGTATCCAGATGTAATGAACCGGATCCTGGCTGAAGAGCAGACTCAGATGATAGCCAGGGAATGTGAGAATTTTGGGCGTAATCATTACAGCATCAGTGCTGAACTGCTTGAAAAATGGTATCTGCCGGAAATTGTTGTACAGGTATTAGCAGAATCAGCAGAAATTGAGGCTGAAAGAGTCACTGAATTAAGTAAAATGACCCGACTGATCCAGCTGTGCAAGACATTAAGCTCGGATATTTTATCAAAACAGAGTCAGATGGAATCCACAACAGAGCAGGCCGATGCACTGCCTGAACCTTTACCTGATTTTATGCAGCCGGTTAAAGCGGAACTTAAAGCTGTTTTAGAAAAAACAGCCGGCAACTTGGAAGATTACCGGGAAATGGCCCGTTTGCTGAGTTAATATCATGTATAGCCCTGAAGAAAAGCAAGCTGCTGATCAACTGCTTGAAAAATATACCCCATTGGTAAAAAAAATTGCCTGGCATCTGTCATCCAGACTGCCCGCAGATATTCATATTGATGATATTATACAAGCAGGCCTTATTGGGCTGCTGGATGCCAGTAAACATTATGATCCGAGCCAGGGTGCCCAGTTTGAAACGTATGCCACTATCCGGATCCGAGGCGCCATTCTTGATGAAGTCCGGCGCAGTGACTGGGTGCCTAAATCAGTACATAAAAAAGCACGGGATTTAACGGCTGCTATTGCAGAAATTGAGCGGCGTACCGGCCGTGATGCCAGAGACATTGAAGTGGCGCAGGAACTGGGTGTTTCCATGGATGAATATTATACTATTCTGCAGGACAGTAGTTCCTGCAGAATGCTCAGTTTTGATGATCTGGAAGCGGATGATACCCAGAGCCTGGGTATGTTTGAGGACCGGCATAGTAACGTGGTATCTGAAGTGATGGATGAGGAGTTTAAACAACGTCTGTCCCATGCCATAGCCAGTCTCCCGGAGCGGGAACGTATGGTTATGTCACTGTACTATGATACCGAAATGAATCTCAAGGAAGTTGGATCGTTAATTGGTATCAGTGAATCCCGCGTCAGTCAGTTGCTCAGCCAGGCCCAGTTAAGATTAGTTGCCAGAATGAAAGAAACATGAGTCATACGATTATACGCCGACAGTATCAGACCACTACGCCAGTGGGTTTATATGAAGCTAATTTTCGCCGTTTAACCCGGCTTTTGCCCGATATCGCCCGGCGTAAAGTTGGGGAGTGCATTGAATTAGCGGCGGAAAATACCACCATCACCATTCTTGAGCAGTTTAAATATACTTCGGTTATCAGCCTGCATCAGTCGTTGAATACTGCATTTAATCCACTTTCTGACCTTGAGATGGAGTTGCGTATCTGCCACGATGCCCGTCTGCTTGAAGTAGTAGGATACCAGGGGCGCAATCCGGTGCAGTCGGCGCTTTATTATCCGAACAAACACATGCTGCAGCTGGATGAAAAAAAGCAGCTAAACTTATTATTAAAGGAAATACTGGAAACATCCATCCGCCAGCAACGCTGTCTTACTGACTCTTTAACACCTTAACATCCGGAATAATGATAATAAAAATGCACAGACACTCTTTTTTATATTCCCTGTTTATCATAATAGTGACCGTTTTTTTATCTCCTGTACAGGCTGATAACTTTGATAAAGCTCTGCAGGCATACACGCA
>JALTKC010000128.1 GCA_027076245.1 Gammaproteobacteria bacterium | reverse complement strand
TTTTTCTGTATTGTGAGAAAATTTGTCTAGATCCACGGCATTGGGTATTACGGTTACCTTGTTTTCTTCCACACCACGCTGAACGATGTCCTGTCTTAAGCCTTCACAGATTGTGGTTACTGCCTGAGCATTTTTTATAACATAGGTTTCCATTGCACGGGTTATTCGGTATCTGAGTCCCCATTCTTTACTGGTGCCGTGATCCACTGCAGCGTCTTCCCAGAAAGCCCTGATTTCATACACTACGGGTATATTATATTTTTTTCCTGCTTTTACGGCGGCCAAACCATTTAATGCTGGAGAGTGGGCATGGATAATGTCTGGTTTTAATTCGGGAATAATCTCATCCAGTCGGTTCTGTATGGCTTTTACGACAGACCACTGGTTAATGACTGGCAATGTCCAGATACCGGTTAAATCATTAGAACGATAAAATTTTAGACCATCTATGACTTCTTCTGTGTTTTCAGGTTTTGCTACCAGATTGTGTTTGGGCCCTGTCAGATGAAATGTTTCCCAGCCCAGTTTTTTCTGCTGCTCCAGAATTGCGCGGGTACGGAAGGTATAGCCGCTGTGCAGTGGTATGGAATGATCCAGTATGTGTAGTATTTTCATGGTTATTTATTGCCCTCACCCTAACCCTCTCCCAGAGGGAGAGGGAACTTGTGATGGATGTTAGTTATGGACCTGTCTTAAAAAGGCTTCGTACATTAATAATGACCAGATGGCTGCACTGTGATCTCTCATGCCGGACTGGTGTTGATCAACTATGGTGTGTATGGTTTGGGTGTTAAACAAACCGCAGTCTGACATAAGTTCACCTTCAAGAGAGTCTTTGACTCTTTGTTTTAAAGGGCCTCTAAACCATTTTTCCAGAGGTACGGCAAAGCCCATTTTTTTGCGGTACAAGATATCCTTGCTTAAGTGTGACTGCAGAGATTTTTTAAAGATGTATTTTCCTTCCTGACCTTTTAATTTTATACTGGAAGGCAGGCCGGAACTCCACTCAATAAATTTATGATCCAGTATAGGCACTCTGACTTCCAGTGAATGGGCCATACTGGCGCGATCTACCTTGGTTAAAATATCGCCTACCAGGTAGGTTTTCATATCGATATACTGTACCAGAGACAGGGGGTCATCCGTAGGTGAATTTTCAGCATGTTTTCTGAATACTTCGATGGCATTATAACCCTGTAATTCACTTTGCATGTGTGGACTGTATATGCTTTGTCGCAATTGATCCGTTAGAATTGAAAAATTATGAAAATAGCCTTCAATCGGATCGCGGGCTAAAGCCTGGAAGGTGGTTTTTGCTCTGAAAATTTTGGGTGCCCAGTCCGCCTTGGGATAAACTGAACCTAAAAAACCAAATAGACCGGGACGTATTGAAGAAGGAAATAAGCTGCGCAGACGTTCTTCATTCATATGCCAGCGATAGCGACGATAACCAGCAAAGGTTTCATCGCCACCATCACCAGATAAGGCTACAGTGACACGTTTACGTGCTAATTGACAGACTCGGTAAGTGGGCATGGCAGAACTGTCAGCATAGGGTTCATCATACAGATTGGCCAGTTTGTCTATTAAACTGAAGTCTTCTGCATCTACCGTATCCAGATGATGATTGGTATGGTACTGCTCTGCAACCTGCGCGGCATATTGGGATTCATTAAAGGCTTTGACATCAAAACCAATGGCACAGGTGTTAACCGGTTCGTCCTGCAATTCAGCCATTAGGGCAACCACGGCGCTGGAATCCACTCCGCCTGAAAGAAAAGCGCCTAAAGGCACTTCCGCAATCATACGAATATCAACCGCTTCTTTCAGACGCTGTATCAGTTCTTCTGATGCTTCCTGCTCACTCATGGCAGGTAAGGATTTAAATGGAATATCCCAGTATTGCCTGAGCTGTTCAACCTGCTTGCCCGGTTGCAGGCTTAAGGTATGACCGGGTGCCAGTTTATAGACATTTTTATAGATGGTTCTGGGTTCCGGGATATAACCCAGGGCAAAATATTCCTCAGTGGCATAGTAATCCAGTTCTTTTTTAAACTCGGGATGAGCCATTAATACTTTTAATTCTGAACCAAAAATAAACTGACCATTTTCCAGCCAGGCATAATACAATGGTTTTATACCTAACCGGTCCCGTGCAATAAACAGGCTTTGCTTTTTAGTATCCCAGATTGCAAAGGCAAACATGCCTCTAAGTTGTTCTACACAGGCTTCTCCCCATTCCTGCCAGGCACAGACAATTACTTCTGTGTCACTATGGGTCTGAAATTTGTGGCCTCTCTGGATCAGGATATTCCTTATTTCCTGGAAATTATAAATTTCACCATTAAAAACAATAACCACCGATTTATCCCGGCTATAGAGGGGTTGCTGTCCGGTTGAAATATCAATAATTGACAGACGTCTGTGAGCCAGTCCAACACCCTGGGCATAAAAATAACCACCATCATCCGGGCCTCTGTGAACCTGAACCTGGTTCATTGTTTCCAGAATTTTTGGGTTGATATCTCTACCTGCCTGATTCGGGTTTGAAAAATCCCAGATCCCTGCTATTCCACACATATTATGAAACCATCTTTTGTTTAATGCATTTTTTGTTTAATGCATCTTTTGTTTAATGAGTGTTGTGTAAACTTGATTGTAATTATTTACCATAGTATCAATACTAAAGTATTGTTCAATTGTTTTTCTGGCCTGCCGACTATGTTTTTTAAGCTGTTCCGGTGATGTTATATACAGCAGGCATTTATCTTTTATCGCCCCCGGATCAGAACGGGGTACTATCCATCCGGTCTGAGCATTAATCACCAGCTCTGAATTACCACCCACATCAGTTGCTATCACCGGCAGCGAACAGGCCATGGCTTCCAGAATGGTATTGGATATACCTTCGGCTAATGAGGGCAACACAAAAATAGACATGATACTCATTAATTGCGGTACATCATCCCTGGCTCCGGCCAGCCAGACTTTATTCTGGATCTGTTCTGCCTGTATTTTCCGCATTAATTTATTTTTCTGTGAGCCGTCACCCACCAGCAGTAATTTAATGTCTTTGTTTTTAACTTCCGGCTGCTTTAATAATAAAATAAAAGCATCCAGTAAATTCATTTGATCTTTTACCTGTTCCAGGCGACCTACTGTTCCTATAACCAGAGTGTCTTTGTTTAAGAAACCTTCCGGAGCATCTAACTGCTGACTGTTTACATTTTGATAAACATGGAACTTATTGATATCAACGCCGTTACAGATAGTGGTTATTTTGTTTTCCTTTATACCGACTTTTTGAGTCAGGTAGGTTTTTAAGTCCTGAGACAATGGAATATAGTGATCAACGATATAGGAAAACAGTTTTCTTATCTGTTGATAACGTTTATTATTACCGTCCAGATCATGCACATCTCTGCCATGCTCACCATGTACGCGAATGGGCACACCGGCTAATAAGGCCGGTAGTTGTGCTTCCAGTGCAGACAGGTTGCGGGTATGCACAATATCCGGTTTGATTTTTCTGAGCACCTTCCACAGCCGGTAATAAACCATCAGGTCTTTACCCGGCTTTTTATGCATATCATAAATTTCAACGGGTTTATTCAGGCGCTCCTTAAAATGGTCATGGCCGGTCATGCAAATAACCACGTGCCGGTATTGCTTATCCGGCAGGCGGTTAATAATATTAACCAGACCGTTTTCCAGCCCGCCCATACCAAAGTGATAAATTATATGGGCAATAATATATTGTCTGGATGGCTCATTTTGGTCTTTGTCCTGCATTGACTCCATTATTTTTGTTTCTGTGTTACGGCTTGCCGAATGTCAGGCAGCATATTATCTATAAACTGTTGCAGGCGCTGACGTGCGGCATCGATATTAATTTTTTCAAATTGAGTATAGATAACAATGGCATATTCACCACTGGTATCACCAGATAATTGTTTAATAGCCTCCATCAGCTTGGCTTTATAGCTGTTAATCACCACCTGATCATCAATAACATTCCAATGCCAGATTAGCAGGTCTTCGGTATTTGAACTTAAATAGGTTTCTAATACGGTTTGTTTGTTGTTTTCCAGGGTAATTGTTGTAGCATTTTCTCTTTTTTGAGCCCAGACAGGATGTTTCTGTCGGATCATAATATTTTGAGAATTAATTAATTCTGAATCTTGTTTCTGTATGGCATAAAATGCGATATACAGGCCGACGACATTCTTCTGCTTATCTTTTGCCTGGTATTCTGCCTGATAATGTAGAGTAGGATTAATATACTGAGGCGTCCACTGTATAGAGCGCTCCTGCATTTTATTCCAGCCTGAATTATTTGCCAGTTTTATTTCAGAAACATTGGTGAGATCCTGTGTGGAACGCAGACGGATCTGATAGTCCATAAAAACAGTGGCTGCAATGATTAAATAAGCTGAAACAAGATAGACAAAAACACCTGATGCTTTTTCTTTTTTAACTGAATGATTTTTTGGCTCTTTAATAACAGCCTCATCATCTCTCCAGTAGGAACCAACCCAGAACATAATAAACAGCACAATACCGAAAAACACCCAGCCGTAAATAATATGATCCACGCCGGTGGCCAGTTTCATATCACTGAAGTGCCCCAGCATGACAATCATAAAGGCTCTTAGCCAGTTTGCCACAATGGGAAAAATTATGGAGGCCAGTATAAACACACTGCGCTTAATATAACTGGTATAGGTCATATAAGCATACAATGTACCCAGAGCAATAGAAGCAATAAGATAACGCACTCCGCTGCAGCCTTCCACCACGGACCAGCTGCCGCTGGGCAAGGTAAAGAAAGTACCTTCTGAATAGATAGGAATACCGGTTAGCTCTATGGCTTTTATAACAAACCAGGCCGTCATATTCATCATGGGTTGTATAAACTGCTCACCAAAAGGCACCATAAAATAGAGGTATAACAGGGGAAATAACAGCTGTTTAACTACAGCCCAGCCAAAAATCAGTAATACAAAGAGTATCAGCAGGGTCACAAAAGCCCATTGCTCAACCACCTGAACACCCACCATACTGGCCATTAACCAGCCGAAAGAGACGATAGCAATTAAGGGCAGAGCCCAGAACTGAGAGGCCGGAGCCAGGAAACTGAGCGGTTTTTTATTGAGCCATACCAGATACAGGCTGATGGGTAATATTAAAAAGCCATGGGTAAAGGTTTCAGAACGCAGCCAGATATTTACCATTGACTCTATAGTATTAAAAAACAGCAGAGCCAGCAGGACTATTGATATTAAAAAGAAGCCCAGTTTCTGCTTCCATAACTGCTGTATTTCTGCTTTTGTTATTGCGTTTTGTGCCATTGTTTAATGCTTCTTCAGGTAATTTGAAAGGCCGGATAAATGACTGTCCCAGGAGAAATGATTAAGTACCAGTTCACGGCCTTTTGCTCCCAGTTGCTTATAGTCACCCTCTGTTAATAGTTTCTGACAGATGTCTATCATTTGTGTTTCGGAGTCTGTAGTGTATGCACTGCTGCCATGGTCTATTTTTTCTATGCCGTCCATTGCCGCATGGGTGGCCACTACGGGTTTTGCCATGGCCATTGCTTCCAGTACCTTATTTTGTATACCGCGGGCAATTCTCAGGGGGGCTGTCACCAGGCTGGCATAGGCTATATAGGGGCGAATATCAGCTACCCTTCCCGTCACCTTAATACCGTTTTGTTTACTTAGCTGTTTTATTTTTTCAGAAGGATTAGAACCTACAATATAAAAATAAACGTTATCAAGTCGCAGCCTTATTTGTGGAAATATATGTTCTGAAAACCAGGTAACGGCTTCCTGATTGGCCCAATAGTCCATTGCCCCGGTAAACACCATCACTCTGGCCTGCTCACCATGCTGAAGATATGGATTGTCCAGTTTAATATCCGGTGAAAAGTAACTGGTATCAACGCCATTGCTATAATGATAAACTTTGTGACTGAAGTTAGGGGCCAGTTTTTTAAATAAGGCGGCTTCGTTTTGACTGACAAACAGGGAGCAGTCAAAGTCTGCCGCAATTTGCTTCTCAAATTCCAGCAGTTTTTTACCTTCTCTTGCATAAATAAACTTCATGAGCCCTGAATGTTTGTCACTGTACTGTCGCCACTTTTCTGAATCCACATCCACAAAGTCTATAATTTTAACGTGATCATTGGTTAGTTTTTTAAGGTACTGAGCCATGGGCGATGAATAAACCAGATGCTTTTTAATCGACTTACTGGCAATGATCTTATCAACCCATTGCTGCATTCTGCTCAGCCTGTAATAAGGGATACTTAAGGGATGGTTGGTTAAAAAGCCTTTAAGGCTGTGCAGCTTTCTTTTACCTGGATGAATTTCTACCAGACAGGTTTCCCGGCAATAGGCTGAAACTTTGCTAATGTGTTTTTTGTCTTCCGGATCGTCTATAAAGGCGCCCAGATAGATATCATAATATTGGCTTAAGTATTTTAATAAATGAAACGAGCGTATTTTATCCCCTTTATTCGGTGGATAAGGTATTCTGTGAACCAGCAATAGCAACGGCTCTTTTTCAACTGAACCATCCCGTATGGTCATCAGCCCAGGTTCCTGGCCAGAACAGGCCCCAGTATCTGGCTTACCTTTAACGGCAGCTTCTGCCAGAGTTTAATAAACATCTGATACTTTGGGTTTAGAGGGTTAATTTCTGAAATTTCACTGGCTTTAACCAGATAATATTCATAGTATAAAGGCTTTGGTTCAAAGCCCCAGTTTTTCTTAAAGCTGTATGAACCAGTACCTTCTTTA
>JALTKC010000127.1 GCA_027076245.1 Gammaproteobacteria bacterium | reverse complement strand
TGTTTTGGCTGCCTTGAGTCTGATGACTGCTCTGATGGTAATGGTTCCCCTGCTTCCATTAAGACTGATTCACTCTAAAACATAATAAGGATAATTGATATTAATGATGAGCCGTTCTTATAGTGGCGCTTTTCAGATAAATATTACATAGGTACCACATCAAACTGCTCCTGATTGTATTCGTTATCTATCTGCAACTGGATAGAACGCTGCATAAATTCTTCCAGTTCTGCAATGGCTGAGGATTCTTCATCCATTAAATAGTCCCCTACTTTTCTGGAGGTCAGCACCAGCAGTTTTGGTGTATCAAACTGACGTGCTTCACGAATAATTTCTCTAAAAATTTCAAAGGCTACCGTTTCAACTGTTTTAACCGTGCCTTTACCATTACAGACCGGACAGGGTTCACATAAAATATGCTCCAGACTCTCACGAGTCCGCTTGCGGGTCATTTCCACCAGCCCCAGATTGGATACTTCGGTAATACAGGTTTTAGCGTGATCTTTTTCCAGCGCTTTTTCAAAAGCACGCAAAACCTGACGCCGATGCTCAGCATCTTTCATATCGATAAAATCAATAATAATAATACCGCCAAGATTACGCAGCCTGAGTTGCCTGACAATAGCCTGAGTCGCTTCCAGATTGGTTTTAAAAATGGTTTCTTCCAGATTGCGGTTGCCTACATAACCACCGGTATTTATATCAACAGTCGTCATGGCTTCGGTTTGATCAATAATCAGATAGCCGCCGGATTTCAGCTTAATCTTGGACTGCAGTGCTTTTTGAATTTCATCTTCTACCCCGTAAAGATCAAAGATAGGCCGTTCACCAGGGTAGTATTCAATCCTCGGAGCCAGTTCTGGTATAAATTTATTGGCAAATTTAATCACCTTATTATAGGTTTCCCTGGAGTCAATACGAATAGCATCAATATTACTGTCTGCAATATCACGCATGACTTTCATAGCCAGAGGCAGGTCTTCATAAACCAGCGAACCGATGGGTAC
This sequence comes from Gammaproteobacteria bacterium, assembly GCA_027076245.1. Taxonomy (GTDB): domain Bacteria; phylum Pseudomonadota; class Gammaproteobacteria; order GRL18; family GRL18; genus JANELJ01. Next base: position 577 of record JALTKC010000127.1, on the reverse strand, counting down.
GGTTTTACTATTCTCCTGAATAGAACCCCACAACTTCTGCAGAAAAGCCATATCGGCATATACGGCTTTATCTGAAATACCTTCTGCCACAGTACGGACAATATAGCCGCCGCCGTTAAATTCAGGCAAAAAGGATTTAATAATACCTTTTAAACGCTCACGCTCTGCTTCATCTTCCAGTTTCTGGGAAACTCCGATATGAGATGAGTTGGGCATATACACCAGATATCGTGCCGGTATTGTAATGTGAGTGGTCAGACGGGCGCCTTTGGTACCCATGGGGTCTTTTACCACCTGCACCAGTATGTCCTGACCATCCCTGAGTACATCCGTAATACTCAGTCCCTGTTCATCAGATTTTTTCTCATCTGCAGTAACAATATCTGATAAATGCAGAAAAGCCGTCCTGTCCAGACCAATATCAAGAAAAGCGGCCTGCATCCCGGGCAGTACCCGACATACTTTGCCTTTATATATATTACCCACCAGTCCGCGTCGGCTGGCCCGCTCAATAATAACTTCCTGGAGCATACCGTTTTCAATAGTCGCAACCCGGGTCTCCTGAGGCGTTACATTG
>JALTKC010000126.1 GCA_027076245.1 Gammaproteobacteria bacterium | reverse complement strand
AGTATAGAAGGGTATGACTGAAAATGTGATCCAGAACGCAGATATTCCGGGCTAAATTATTTTTCTGACAGGTTTGGATAAAAATCAACCAAAACAGGCTTTAGAAATAAAAAACAGAAAAGCAGGAAGACTAAAAAGCACAATATTTAGTTATTAAAACTAAAACTCACACCAATATAAGGTATATTGTTTTTTGTACACAAAATCAAAAAAACAACTTATGTAAACAGAGCAAACGTGTTTTTTATATCTTTAAATTAAAAATAGAGTTAACCACTAAGCCGGGTTCTGTCGTGGACAATCATTCATCTAGGGCCGGTGTCACCACCGGCCTCAAGCGACCTACCCGGGAACGATGCGGGCCACATCTATTGTTCCCCTATTTGGTCTTGCTCCAGGTGGGGTTTACCATGCCGTTAATGTTACCATTAACGCGGTGCGCTCTTACCGCACCATTTCACCCTTACCCCGCTACTTAAAGTAGCGGGGCGGTATATTTTCTGTTGCACTGGCCGTGGGATCACTCCCCCCAGGCGTTACCTGGCACCCTGCCCTTTGGAGCCCGGACTTTCCTCTCCCTGGCAAAAACCAGGCAGCGATTGTCTCGGTTAACTCTGGGGGTATTATCGGGGAAAATGGGGGGAAAAGCCAGAGAAAGTGCTGAGCGATGAGCGTTGAGCGCTGAGAAAGAGCAAAAAGAATTCGCTTGTTAAGCAGTGAGTTGTAGTAGCTCTGGCTCTGGCTTTTTCTCAACGCTCAGCGCTCAACGCTCAGCGCTGCTTTATAAACCCCCTTCTTCCGCTCCCCCGTTATCTCCACCGTCAACTCCACCGCCTGCTTCAAAGACAGTTCTGCCATTAATATATGTAAAATTCGTTCGGTTTCCGGGCTTATTTCTTTTGTCTGGGGTTTGCTGCAGCCCTGGACTAGCAGGACGATTTCACCTTTTTGCTGGTTGGGGTCGGCTTTGACCCAGGTCAGCAGGTTTTCTGCGCTGTCATTGCGTATGGTTTCAAAGGTTTTGGTGAGTTCTCTGGCCAGTACCACTACCCGGTCAGAGCCTAAAGCCTCACAGAGATCCGCAAGGGAATCGACTATGCGATGCGGGGTTTCATAAAACACCATGGTTCGGGTTTCATTCTGATAGTTTTGGTAAAAAGTTTTTCTGGCACCGCTTTTAGAGGGGACAAAACCTTCGAAACAAAAACGGTCGGTTGGCAGGCCAGCGGCAGACAGAGCGGTAATCATGGCTGACGGTCCGGGTATGGGAATTACCTGAATACCGGCTTCATGGGCCAGTTTTACCAGGTGATAACCCGGATCACTTACCAGTGGGGTACCGGCATCGGAGATCAGGGCTATGTTTTTACCTGCTTTTACAGACTGGATCACCTTTTCAGCGGACTGGCGTTCATTATGTTCATGCAATGCTATACAATGCGTGTTAATATCGTGCTGTTTTAATAGATAACCGCTGTGGCGGGTATCTTCAGCAGCAATCAGGTCAACCTGCTGCAGGGTTGAAATGGCTCTGGGTGAGAAGTCCTGGAGATTTCCAATCGGTGTGGCAACAATATATAATCGACCCGATT
>JALTKC010000125.1 GCA_027076245.1 Gammaproteobacteria bacterium | reverse complement strand
CCGGTCAGCACCCAGGGGTTCTGGAACAGAACCTGGAAGTTGGCACCGGAAACACCGGCAATGATTCCCACAATAGTGTACACAACCGCCATGGACAGTACATAGACCACTGACATGGCAAATGCCTTACTGCCGGCACTGCTGCCCTGGCCGGCAATGATCCCGGAGAGGATGGGGATCATGGGGAAAACGCAGGGGGTAAAGGCCAGCCCCAGACCAATAACGAAAAAGGTTAACAGAGCCAGGATGGTATTTTCAGAACTGAGCAGTCCGGCCAGGACATCCTGTTCAGACTGCAACTGTCCTTTGTTTTTAACAACAGATTTGACAATGTTTTTAACGGGAACGGTATTATTGGAAATGGCTGAAAAACCGGAAATATCCAGCTCAACGGTTTTGGTGATTTTAGGGTAGCAGACACCGGATTCCGCACAACCCTGATAACTGACCTTAACGGCCAGGGGCAACGCTGGATCGCCTTTACCGGCAATGGGAATATCCAGTACCAGATCATGGGCATATACTTCATAATCACCCAGGTATTCATCACTTTTTGGTATGGCGGGCGGGTACTTTATTTCGCCAATGGAAAAGGTATTATCCCCGACCACTTTAAATTTAAACTTGTCTTTGTACAGGTAGTATTTGTCAGCAATTGCCCAGATAGCCTGCAGATGGTTGGATTTGTCAGGATGTACGGAAAGGGAAAATTTAAAGGCCTCTTCAGGGCTGAGCAGTTCGTCTCCCGGCATGGCCTCATCAGAACCCAGATTAGCCAGCTCATTTAAGGGAGCCGGGGTGCTGGTCGCGGGTTTAATCGTTTTGGTTACAGGGCTTTTAGCAATAGGTGCCGGTTGTTTAAAATGAACCTGCTGTTTTAACGGCGGGTAGCAGATACCACCGTCTGCACAACCCTGAGTTTTGGCCAGCAGGGTTAACGCTGCGCCTTTTTCCTTATCAGAACTGAAGGGGACTTTGGCGGTTAATTCATGTTTATAGACCTCAATCTTGCCGAAATAAGGGTCATCCTTGGTTTTACTGGGCGAAAGTTCCACTTCGCCTATGCTCAGGCTGTCATCCTTTGGCTTAAAGGCCGTTTTATCGCGGTACATATAATAGCCATCAGCAATTTTCCAGCGTACTTCCAGCTGATTACCCTCAGGACCACTGATGACTCTGGCAGGCTGAAGCTGAAAAGCCTGTTCCGGTTGTAAAAACTCTTCTTCCGCCCAGCCGGAGGCAGAACTTACAACAAGGATCAGAAGTAAAATAAAACGTATTGATGACATATTAAAGAACCACTTTTATTAGTTGTTATATTCAGTTTTTATTGTTATTTCGTAAAAGGTATCCTGGGCTTATCCATAAGCGGATTTATTCAGGATAGTTATTTTATACTATTTTCCAGCCAGCCAAGATATTCCGGTAAACCACTATTTATATCCAGTGCAATGATCTCCGGCACTTCATAAGGATGCAGTGATTTAATGACCTTTTCCAGTGCCGGATATTTATCCTTGCTGGTTTTAATCAACAGCATATTTTCTCTGGCCGATTCCACATTATCCTGCCACTGATATACCGAATAAACCGGAGGCATCACATTGACACAGGCTGCAAGCCTTTGTGCTACAATATTTTCTGCAATACTGACAGCGTTCTCTTCACTGGGGCTGGTACATAAAACCAGCTGAAACTGCTGTTCCTCTGTGTTATCTTGTTCTGACATAAAAAAACTCCTGCCCCGTTAATACCTTAAAGTAGCAGGATTTTATGTTACCCCTGAGCGTTTAGCAAATGCATCCTGGATTCAATAGTTTGACCTTACTATGTATTATAGGTTCATTACAGGCCAGAATGTTTTAAACAAAAGTAAAAATACTCAATATAACCATTTCAAAACCAAGTGATTAAAGAGAGACCGTAAAATGCCATTAGAAATAGAAAGAAAATTTCTGGTTTCAGGCGATGCCTATAAACAGGATGCAGTAAAGCAGGTTCATATTATTCAGGGGTATATATCTACGGTTCCGGAACGAACAGTCAGGGTACGTATTAAAGATAATACGGGCTTTCTGACCATAAAAGGCAAAGCCAGTGCATCCGGTACCACCCGCTATGAATGGGAAAAAGAGATACCGGTTAAAGATGCTGAAGATTTGTTAAAACTATGTGAAAACGGAGTGATTGATAAAACCCGTTTTCTGGTTAAGTCCGGTAAACATACTTTTGAAGTGGATGAATTTTATGGGGATAATGAAGGGCTGGTGATTGCCGAAGTGGAACTGGATTCGGAAGATGAGGTATTTACCAAACCGTCATGGCTGGCAGAAGAAGTTACAGGACAGAATAAATATTACAATGCCATGTTAATGGTTTGTCCATATAAAAGCTGGTAATATACAAACTCAGATGGAAAAGCATTTGCCTTAATCTGGAAAATCATTCATCCATTTGTAATGACATTACGACAATTTATCCCCAGGTTTTAAAAAATAACTATGCCTCCTTTATTCTTTTTCTTACTGCTGTTTATAGGCATTCCTCTGGTAGAAATCTATCTGCTGATAGAAGTCGGGGGGATTATCGGCGCTTTCCCAACCGTGCTTATGGTGGTGTTTACTGCGGTACTGGGTGTAACCCTGATCCGCATACAGGGCTTTTCCACCCTGCAGAAAGCCCAGATGAATATGAACCAGGGCCAGCTCCCGGCCATAGAAATGCTGGAAGGCGTCATGCTGTTCTTCGCCGCCATCTGCCTGCTCATGCCCGGCTTCTTCACAGATACCATCGGTTTCCTGTTACTGATCCCCCCCCTAAGACGCGGTCTGGCAAAACAGATAATCGCCAGCTCCTTACTAAGAACCCGGGTCTCCGGCTTCAGAAGCCAGGGGGATTACTTTGAAGGAGAATACGAAGACCTGACGCCTGAACAGCAACATGAGAGAAATCAGGCAAGAATCCGGCAGGTAAGGATTATTGAAGGCAAGGTAGAAGATAAAGAATAAGGTCTTTTATTTCACTGAACGGACAACCAGATCCGGTATCTGGGGCGGACTCTAAACTTAAAAAACCAAAAAAATTAACAAAAATTTTAAAAAAACACTTGAAATAAAATACCCCGACCCAAATTACAGGGCATAAGATTAGATCCCGGATTTCTTTTAAGAATATTCGGTTTTTTTTACAACGATATTTAGCACTCCACCATGGAGAGTGCTAAAAATTCTTAAGGAGAAATAGCAAAGTGAATATTCGCCCACTTGGTGATCGCGTAGTAGTGCGACGTCTAGAAGAAGAAACAAAAACCGCTGGTGGTATCTACATCCCGGATTCAGCCGCAGAAAAACCTTCCGAAGGTGAAGTTGTTGCCGTTGGTAATGGCCGTACAGCCACTAATGGTGATCAGATTGCCATGGAAGTAAAAGCCGGTGACAAGGTTATTTTCGGTAAATATTCCGGAAACGAAGTTAAAGTCGGTGATGAAACTTTACTGATTATGCGTGAAGAAGACATTCTGGCCGTTGTTGAGTAAGCGTTGACTAACAACAGCAGAAACACTTTTCAGCAGAAAACTAATTTTTAACTTTAATCTTAATTATATTGCTAAGTTAAAACACAAAAGAATTATTGAGGTATAAAACATGCCAGCTAAAGACGTAAAATTTGGTGATGACGCGCGTCATCTAATGGTTGCCGGTGTCAACACACTGGCCAATGCAGTAAAAGTAACATTAGGCCCGAAAGGTCGTAATGTCGTTCTGGACAAAGCCTTTGGTGCACCCACCATTACCAAAGATGGTGTCTCCGTAGCCAAGGAAATTGAACTGGAAAACAAGTTTGAAAACATGGGGGCACAGATGGTTAAGGAAGTTTCTTCCCAGACCTCTGATGTCGCCGGTGACGGTACCACTACCGCTACTGTACTGGCTCAGTCTATTCTGAACGAAGGTTTAAAAGCGGTTGCGGCCGGTATGAACCCTATGGATCTGAAACGCGGTATTGATAAAGCCGTTGATGCAGCCGTTGCTCAGATTGAAGGTATGGCCAAGCCCTGTGAAGACTCTGAAGCTATTGCCCAGGTTGGTTCCATCTCTGCCAACTCCGATGAAAGCATTGGTAAAATTATTGCTGATGCCATGGAAAAAGTGGGTAAGGAAGGTGTTATTACCGTTGAAGAAGGTTCTGCCCTGCATAACGAACTGGACGTAGTGGAAGGTATGCAGTTTGACCGTGGTTACCTGTCCCCTTACTTTGTGAATAATCAGGACAGCATGACAGCGGATCTGGAATCACCTTATATTCTGCTGCACGACAAGAAAATCTCCAATATCCGTGACTTACTGCCCGTACTGGAAGCTGTAGCCAAGTCCGGCAAGCCATTATTTATCATTGCTGAAGACATTGAAGGCGAAGCCCTGGCAACTCTGGTAGTTAACAATATGCGTGGTGTGGTTAAAGTTACTGCGGTTAAGGCTCCAGGCTTTGGTGACCGTCGTAAAGCCATGCTGCAGGATATTGCTATCCTGACCGGTGCAACTGTTATCTCCGAAGAAGTCGGTCTGAGTCTGGAAGGCGTGACTCTGGATGATCTGGGTACCGCCAAGCGCGTACAGGTTGGTAAGGAAAATACCACCATTATTGATGGTGCCGGTGACGAGGCCGACATTTCTGCCCGCGTTGAGCAAATCCGCCGTCAACTGGAAGAAACCACTTCTGAGTACGACAAGGAAAAGCTTCAGGAGCGTGTGGCTAAATTAGCCGGCGGTGTTGCGGTCATTAAAGTAGGTGCAGCCACTGAAGTTGAAATGAAAGAGAAGAAAGCCCGTGTTGAAGATGCTCTGCATGCCACTCGTGCCGCAGTTGAAGAAGGCGTGGTACCCGGTGGTGGCGTAGCGCTTATCCGTGCACTGCAGAACATTGGTGAAGTTGAAACACCTAACCATGATCAGAGTGTCGGTGTTGATATTGCCAAACGCGCCATGGAAGAACCCATGCGTCAGATTGCATTAAATGCCGGTGATGAAGCCTCTGTTGTGGTTAACAATGTTAAAAACGGCGAAGGCAACTACGGCTACAATGCAGCTACCGGTGTTTACGGTGACATGATTGAAATGGGCATTATGGACCCTGCCAAGGTTACCCGTTCTGCACTGCAGCACGCAGCTTCAGTTTCCGGCCTGATGCTGACCACCGAAGCCATGGTCAGTGAAATCCCTCAGGAAGCTGCACCCGCAGCACCTGACATGGGCGGCATGGGAGGAATGGGTGGCATGATGTAATCATCCCCCGTTTTAAAATCACGCCAAACAAAAAAGAGGACTTTATGTCCTCTTTTTTGTTTCTGTCTTATGATAAATAATTTTAATCCTGTTCTCTTTATTCCATTTTAGGATAATAATAAACACTATATCACTTCCTGAAGCCATTAGTTTCCAATGATTCCAAGATACATAGTATTCAGATAGTTTTAACTCCTGATAACCTGCCCGCTTAAGGCATCAATAATCTTTGATGGTTTATCCTGTCTGCCCAGGGGGGCATTTAGAATATAGTCCAGCTGATCATCAAACTGTTTGCGTACCTCAAAAGCTGAATACGTCATAGATCTTCCACTGAGATTAGCACTGGTTGAAATTAATGGTGCCTGGCTGCGCCGGCATAATTCATTGACCACTGGGTGGGCTGAGATCCGCACAGCAATGGAGTTGTGCTGGCCGGTGATAAGAGTGGGTATATGGTTTCTGGCAGGCAGTAACCAGGTGATAGGGCCTGGCCAGGTGTACCGTATTTTGGCCAGGATATCCGGTGGCAGGGGCTGGATATAATTATCCAGTTGGGATAAGTCTGAGGCCAGCAGTATTAGCCCTTTTTTAACGGGGCGCTGTTTAACTTTTAATAAGCGTTCAATGGTGTTATGAAAGTGAGCCAGACAGCCCAGGCCGTAAACGGCTTCGGTGGGATAAGCAATCAGGCCGCCTTGTTTGAGAACGTGAACGGCTCGGTGTATCTGCCAGGACATATCTTAATGAATACTGGGGGATTCTTCGTAGAGTAAATCCTGCAGCCAAGTAAAAGAGCCGGCAGAATCAGGCAGATTAAATAATACCATCAGTACCACCCATTTCATCTGCTCTGCATCAATATGGGGAATATCCAGAGCCAGTGCCTTATCAATAATAATTTCACGCTGACCGGGGCTGATCACGGTTAATTCTACCAGATCCATTAAGATGCCTCTGGCCTGGATATCAAATTTGTCTGTTTCCATAGGGCTGTACAGGCGAATGCTGTTACTGTCCAGAGCACTGATTTCTTTATAGCTTTCTTTCAGTACCGCCAGATCGTCCAGCCAGTCAAATGCCTGAGTGACCTTGGTATCCTGAAAACCGATTTTGCTCAGTTCCTTACGAATGCTTTTTTCACTGGGGATGGCAGAATCCTCATCATCCAGATAGGTTTCAAAAAGATACATTAAAATATCAAGTACTTCAGTTTTCATGGTTTATGCAGGTCTGTTCCAATGGTTTAAACATCCCTATTGTAAAGGATTAGAGCAGTGGAAGGAAGTAAAAGCATCTGAGCCGAAGAATGGGGAAATTTGCTTAGTCGTCAAACCTGTTAAGCGGCGGGTTTATAGATCTCTACCCGGTTTTTCCCGGAATGTTTTGCCTGGTAGAGTGCTTTGTCTGCTTTATTAAGGAGAGTGTCTATGGAGGTGTCCGTGTTTTCCAGAGAGGCTACCCCCAGGGATGCAGTAAACTGAATACTGTCCCCCTGACTGGTTCTAATGGTTTCTGCCGCTATCAGTTCTCTGAGTTTGCAGGCGAGTTTCTCTGTACCGACCAGATCAGTAGCAGGTAATAATAC
>JALTKC010000124.1 GCA_027076245.1 Gammaproteobacteria bacterium | reverse complement strand
CCGGGCAATATTATTGAAGACAGTATAAAAAATATCCGTGCCAAAGTCGGTAGTGATGAAGTGGTGTTGGGACTGTCCGGTGGGGTGGATTCATCGGTAGTGGCTGCCCTGCTGCATAAGGCCATTGGCGATCAACTGACCTGTGTGTTTGTGGATAATGGTTTATTACGTCTGCATGAAGGCGATCAGGTTATGGCCATGTTTGCCCAGCATATGGGTATTCGTGTGCTGCGGATTGATGCGGAACAGCGTTTTCTGGATAAACTGGCCGGTGTCAGCGATCCGGAGCAGAAGCGTAAAATTATCGGTCATGAATTTATCAATGTGTTTGATGAAGAAGCCGGTAAACTGACCAATGCCAAATGGCTGGCACAGGGTACCATTTATCCTGATGTGATTGAATCCGGCGGCCAGAACGGCACGGCTCATCTGATTAAGTCCCATCATAATGTCGGTGGTCTGCCCGATGATATGGAACTGGGACTGGTTGAACCCCTGCGTGAACTGTTTAAGGATGAAGTCCGGGAACTGGGGCTGGAGCTGGGTCTGCCCTATGACATGGTCTATCGTCATCCGTTCCCTGGCCCTGGTCTGGGTGTGCGTATTCTGGGTGAGGTGAAAAAGGAATACGCCGATATTCTGCGCCAGGCCGATGCCATTTTTATTGAAGAACTGCATAAAAACGACCTGTACCATAAAGTCTCACAGGCCTTTGCCGTCTTTTTGCCAGTAAAGTCGGTGGGTGTTAAGGGCGATGGCCGCTGTTATTCCTATGTCATTGCCCTGCGCGCCGTGGAAACTATAGACTTTATGACCGCCCGTTGGGCCCACCTGCCTTACGAAGTCCTGGAAACCATTTCCAGCCGGATTATTAACGAGGTCGATGAAGTTACCCGTGTCAGTTACGACATCTCCTCCAAACCCCCGGCGACTATTGAGTGGGAATAAGTCCTGTATTGGAACAAAATAAAGATAAGCAGGATGAGTTATGGATGCGTCAGGCTTTAATGCTGGCACATAAGGCGGCACAACTGGGTGAGGTGCCGGTGGGAGCGGTGCTGGTTAAGGATAATCAGCTGCTGGCTGAGGGCTGGAATCAGCCTATTGCCGGGCATGATCCTACGGCTCATGCGGAAATTATGGCCATTCGCCGGGCTGCTCAGGTTGAGCAGAATTATCGGCTGCCAGGTACTACTTTGTATATTACCATTGAACCCTGTAGTATGTGCGCCGGAGCCATTGTGCATGCCCGTATTGAGCGGGTGGTGTTTGGTGCTGTAGAACCCAGAGCTGGAGCCGCAGGCAGTGTACTGAATTTATTACAGAATAGTAAGTTTAATCATCAGGTGGATGTACAGTCAGGGGTACTGGCCGAAGAGTGCGGGCAGGTTTTAAAGGATTTTTTTCGTTCGAGAAGGAAAAAACGGCAGAAATAAGCGGTTAAGACTAAGATGGTTCCCATGTGCCTCATGGGAACCTGATTTTTTAGGCTAAACTTACTTGTTTTTAATATCCAGTAATTCAATATCAAAAATCAGTGTTGCACCGGGGGCAATCACCGGGGCTGAGCCCTGATCACCATAAGCCAGATCCGATGGAATGGTTAAGCGCCATTTGGAACCCACAGGCATCATCTGCAGGGCTTCAACCCAGCCTTTAATGACACCGTTAACAGGGAACTGTGCGGGTTCACCGCGATCGACAGAGCTGTCAAAGACGGTACCATCCACCAGAGTGCCGTGATAATGAGTTACCACCATATCTTCAGGGCCAGGCTTTTCGCCGGTACCTTCTTTTAAAATTTCGTATTGCAGACCGGATTCAGTGGTTATTACCCCTTCTTTTTTGGCGTTTTCATCCAGAAAGGCTTTACCTTCTGCTTTATTAGATTCAGCCGCTTTGGCGGACTGTTCCTGAATTTGCTGGTTAATGGCCGAAAAAGCCGCCTGCATTTCGTTTTCTGAAAAACGCATGGGCTTGTTATTGAAAATATCACTTAAGCCAACAATCAGAGCATCCAGGCTGAAACCTGGAAAAGACTGACCTTTAACCTGCTGACCTAATTGCAGGCCGATACCATAGCTGACTTTTTCAGCCTCTGTTTTAATTGTTAAATCTTCGTTACTCATAATGACCACTCGGTTAGTCGGCTCAGGTATTTTCTGTGTGCTGCTCACGGGCGGCGTGCATATAAATAAAAGCCGGGGTTTAAAAACGCAGAATTATACCATGAAATGAAGTGGTTTAGTCTTTAGGTGTTTTAAAGTCATCGGCAAACAGATACTTAGGTGTAAAGTCACTGTTTTTAGTGGCATTAGTGATGGTATCTGCATTGCAGTATTGTACCTGGTTTCTACCGGCCAGTTTGGCCTGCTGTACAGCAAAGTCAACACATTGCAGTACTTCTTCCAGGGGCTGATTATCCTGCACAATAGCAAAGCCGATACTGACTGTAATGCCGAATTTATGGTTATCAAATTTGAAGACATATTCTGAAATGGCATTGCGTATGCGTTCGGCGGTAATATTTGCGCCATGCAGTTCTACCTCCGGCAGAATAATAAGAAACTCGTCACTATTATAACGGGCCAGGAAGTCGGTGGGGCGAATGGCATGTTCCAGCAGTCGGGCTATCTGTATCAGGGTTAAATCACAGATGTGTGTGCCATAGTTCTGACTGATGGAAGCCAGGTGATCCACATCGATCAGCATCAGGCTGTAGCGGGTATTGTAACGCTGGTGGCGGCTGTGCTCATCGGTCAGACGGGTGATCAGGCTGCGCTTGTTATTTAACTGGGTTAGATCATCTTTCTGAGACAATGCCGCAAGAATATCCCTGTCGTCCTGCAGCATCTGAAACAGACGGTTATAGGTCTGGGCAATAAATTCAAATTCCCGGTAGGAATCGAGTTTTAAAGGGGTAAAGGCTTTGTCTCTGGAAAATTTAGAGGCCCATTGCTCCAGTTTGACAATCGGCTCAAGAATAGAGCGGTTAAGCATCATAATGGTGGCAAGGGTCGAAATATACACCAGTAGAAAGACAAAACTGATCAGAAGCAGGGCGTTGAGTTTTAACTCCTTGGCTTTCTGAAAGCGGATTTTAACCTGGTTCTGCATGGAAAGATGCAGCTTGTCCAGAGCCAGGGTGGTTTCTATGACATATTGATAGAATTTCTGTAACAGCCTGAAAGGCGGCTTCTGAGTCTGGACATTATTATGATCGATCCGCTTAAAAAGTTTAACGGCAATACGGTGGGCATTACGCCAGTTAAGATAGGCAGACTGATAAATATCGTTGGCCAGTGATAACTGTGTGACGTCCATATTAGATGGGTGATTTAACGTTTTCTGAATATCTTCACTGAGTTGTAAAAAACGCTTTTTTTCATCGATGGAGCCGGTTTCAAGGTAACGGTTAAACGGTGTTACCGTTTTTTGAATTTTATCCTTGAGTTCAGTCACAGGAAGCACATCAGAAACCACTTCCTCAATGGCCAGATTAAAGGCGTTGGTGGATTTCTGGAAAAAAAAGAAGCCGATACCGCCTAAAATAAACAGGGGCAGGACAATAATAATAATACTTAACCGCAAACGGGTTTTTAATGAAGGTGCAGAAGATGCAGTATTTTCCAGTTTGCGGGAAAAATCAGGCATGAATGGTTTATGGCCTCAGTCTGAAATAAATACTGTAAATATTAGCATATTAAGCCGGGCAATCATAACTTGCCGGGTGCTATAAAGCAGGGGGGAATATTTCAAGTGCCTTGATTGGTGGTTTGTTATTAGTCTCTCGCCACTTACGGGCCATTTCCCATTTCAGAATATCATAATAACTGCGGATGTTTTCAACATACTTGACCGCTTCATCGCCACGGGCATAACCGTACTGAAGCTTTTCATGCCATTTTTTCTTACGCAGTAAAGGCAGAACCTGTTTCAGATTGACCCATTTAGTATGATCTTTACCGGATTGTTTGAGCAGTTTCAGGGCGTCTTTAAGATGTCCATAACCCAGATTATAGGCGGCCAGGGCAAAGTACAGGCGGTCAGGGTCTTTAATTTCACGGGGCAGTCTCTGGTACAGCCGGGTAAAATAATAAGCTCCGCCAAAAATACTTTGATGGGGTTCTACCCGATTATTAACGCCAATGTGTTTAGCGGTATCACGTGTCAGCATCATCAGTCCCCGGACACCGGTGGGTGAGCGGGCATCAGGATCCCAGTGTGACTCCTGATAGGACATGGCGGCCAGCAGCATCCAGTCCATTTTATTGTCCTTGCCGGCCTTTTCAAACCAGGGCTGAAATTTAGGCAGACGGGTAATAATATGGCGTTGAAACACCCGGGTACCGACATAGTCAAAATTCTTGATATAACCAAAATGCTGTTCCCGTAAAGCTTCAAGGGCACCGCTTTTTTTCTGTTGTTCCAGAAACTGGTTGGCGGCATTATAAAGAGAGCGATCCTCTGTTTTTTCAAATGCCCAGGCGATATCCTGAGGTTTATTAATATCAAAGGCCAACCTCAGTTCTGGATAATAACGCCGGTTAAGTTTAATCTCATCTGAGCTGACAATGGTAAAATCCACCAGACCTTCATTAACCAGCTGCATCAGGTCTTCGGGTGAAGCGGTGGGGTTAACCGTCCAGCTTAGTTCAGGGTATTTTTTCTTAAGTTTCTGTAATTCATGGATAAGGCTGTCATCAGAAGAAATTTCTATGGACAGGCGGGACATTTGAGACAGTTTTCTGGGTCGGCGGGTGCCTGAACGATAAACCAGCTGATAGGTAACTTTGTGATAGGGAATGGTAAACAGGTATTTTTTCTGGCGTTCTGGCGTAATGATCAGTTTAGCGGCGGCCAGATCGCCCTTGTGCTTACCTAGCTGATACAGTAACTCTCTGGCATTAGGTTCCACAACAGCCTTTAGCTTGACCCCCAGGCTATCACTGAAGCGCTTAACCAGTTGGTATTCAAAACCGGTGGGACCTAATGGACCCTGATAATAAATACTGGGTGAATTACGGGTCAGAACTTTCAGCTGACCAATGGACTGGATCCGCTCCAGTCGATCAGGGGTGTCATAACAGGCACTGAGAGAAAAAGAAATTAAAACCAGTAAAAGTACACGCATCAGTAAACAGCAAACAGGCTCGGGATCAGCAATTAATGCTTCTGAAGATCCTGTTTGAACTGGCTGGTAGTATATAAAGCCCGGTTCCAGCCAATGCTGAGCCCTTCAATAAGCGCCTGAAGAAAGTCAATAAGCAGTATAATCAGATCAGAAAGCAGTTCAAAAAATGTAACCACGATATTTTTTTTCAAGCTGTAAAAGGAATATCGGGTACCTTTATAAAGTGCCAGTAAGGTCTGATACAGCAATTCAATAACAAACAGAGTAATAACCGAATAAATAATGGCAATTTTTTCAAAAATAAACAACATAATAAACCCAACTCCGTAAAATCCCACTAAAACCTTGTATATTAAAAATACAGAGAAACCAAGGAAATAATTAATACAGAAAGAATGTGGGGAAAGGGTGAATTTTAGTGTGGATAACTTTTATTTTTGGCCCCTCTAAGGCCAAAAAATATAAAGTTATCCATCACGTAAAGAAATTCACGCTTTATCCACATGGACTATAATTAAAATGAGTATTTTGTTACACAATCTATAGAGGGTGTAACAAGGCGTGTGGCAGGCCGTTAAACCTAAGGTCAAAAAGACCGTGTTTTAGCATGGGTCGCCACACGCACCCTCAACTATCTCGAACAGTTGCCAGGACCGAGAGTCCGTATCCACAAGGCAGAGAAATTAAGGGGGTATTTAAATTATGGAACAGATAACTTATAAAGTCTATGTTGGCATAGACGTTTCAAAAGCAAAACTTGATATAAAGTATGATGAGAGCTCTTCATTATTGACTATAGCCAACCAGGTTGATGATTTTAAAAAGCTTAATTATTATTTTCCGAAAGACAAGAGAAACGTACTGGTATTGTTGGAAGCCACAGGTGGTTATGAAACAGCGATAGTTAAATGGTTGTTATCAAAGAATATTCCTACAGCAGTTGTTAATGCCAAACGAGTTAGAGATTATGCAAAAGCCAGTGGTCAGTTTGCCAAGAATGACCGTATTGATGCAGGTATCATTCGTGAGTATGGTCAACTTTTTGTAAAAAAACTACACATTAAACAAAGCCGGAGCAAGTTAGAAGAAAAAATTGAAGAGCTTACTCGCCGCAGAAAGCAGTTAGTCTCTATCAGAAACAAAGAACGACAGCATCTGGCGACGATACAGAATAAAGAAGGGCAAGGCTCAATAAAACGGGCAATCAAATTCTATAATAATGAAATTGATAAGTTACAGGAAAAATTGTCAGCTGCTTTGAAAAAAGATGAGAAGTTACAAGCAAAGGCCAAACTGTTGCAGACAGTGAAAGGTATTGGATTGGTAACAACTTATACCCTGCTTGGCGAGTTACCTGAGTTGGGTCAGGTTGATAATAAGCAAATTGCAGCATTAGCCGGAGTTGCCCCATTCTGTCGCGATAGCGGTTCAATGAAGGGAAAGCGAACTATCTGGGGTGGAAGAGCCCAGGTAAGAACAGCTCTTTATATGGCTGCTCTTTCGGCCAGTAAACACAATCCTGCTATTAAATCGTTTTATGAACGCTTGATAGCAAAAGGTAAAACCAAAAAAGTGGCATTAGTTGCCTGTATGAGAAAGCTGTTAATAATAATGAATACCATGGTTAAAAATAATGAACCATGGCATTCAGAAATAGCTTAAATTTACTTGATTTTTAACACAGTTGCTAAATAAATCAGTTGAATCGTAGCGAGAATGATCAGAGTGCTGGAGATACAAGGTTTTACAGGTTATTTTGGCTTTATTC
>JALTKC010000123.1 GCA_027076245.1 Gammaproteobacteria bacterium | reverse complement strand
GAATGTAATAACAAGATAAGGCTATGTTCAGCAGTTTCAAGCAGTATTTAAGCTAAATTAATCAGAGTGTTTTTTTTCCTGTTTATTTGTGCTAGTTTGCTAATAGATAACAATGATTCGAAGGATCACCCGTGACAGACATAGCCCCCACTGATAATGATAAAAAACTAATATTCAATACGATTGGTCTCATTGGAAAATACGCTGATCCGAGTGTTGAAGATGCCCTGGTCAGTCTGCACGAGTATTTTAACCAGATTGGCTGTAAGGTGTTCCTGGATGAAAGTACGGCAGCGGTATTTTCTGATCACGACATGCAGCCGGCATCACGTACTCAGTTGGGAGAACAATGTGATTTAATTATTATTGTTGGCGGTGACGGTACCCTGCTGAATGCGGCTCGTAGTCTGGTGGGTTTTGGGGTACCGCTGCTGGGAATCAACCTGGGGCATCTGGGTTTTCTGGTGGATTTATGTGCCATTGATGTGCATAAAGCTCTGGATGAAATTATGGCGGGTGAATATACCGAAGAAAACCGTTTTTTAATTATCAGTGAAATAGAACGGGACGGTGATTATTTCGGTGGCGGCAATGCCTTTAATGATGTGGTGATCCACAAGTCCGATGTCGCCCGTATGATTGAGATTGAAACCTATATTGATGATCGTTTTATGCATTCCATGCATGCTGACGGTCTGATCATTTCCACGCCTACCGGCTCTACAGCTTATTCCCTGTCCGGCGGCGGCCCGATTTTATACCCGTCTTTAAATGTGATGGAGCTGGTGCCTATCTGTCCGCACACCATGAGTAACCGCCCTGTCGTAGTATCCGGCGAAAGTGAAATTGATATTGTCGTCTCAGATCGGTTTTCTACCCAGGCACAGGTGACTTATGACGGTCAGATTAACTTTAATTTAATGCCCGGTGATCATGTTAAAATTATGCGTCACCCAAAACATATCACCATTTTGCATCCTAAAACCTATGATTATTTTAAAATCCTGCGTACCAAACTGCGCTGGGGTGAAAAACTTCGTAACTAACACTCGTAACCAAAATTCATAACTAAAAAATACCAAACATAAGTCTGAAATAATTTCCCCTATGCTGAATCATATTACCATTAAGAATCTCGCTGTTGTTGATTTTCTGGAACTGGAACTTAACACCGGTTTCAGCGTACTGACCGGTGAAACCGGTGCCGGCAAATCAATCCTGATAGATGCTTTAGGACTGGTACTGGGAGACCGGGCTGAAGCGGCTGCCGTTCGTTACGGCGCTGACCGGGCGGATATTACCGCAGAATTTGAATTAAATAATAATCAGATCAGCCAATGGCTCAGCGATAATGATCTGGACGATGCAGATAATCTGTCTGAGTGTTTGATCCGCCGCACCATTAACGCCAAAGGCCGCTCCCGGGGCTTTGTCAACGGTCAGCCAGTCCCCTTGCAGGTATTGCGGGAACTGGGTGAGAAACTGGTCAATATTCATGGTCAGAATACCCATCAGGCCTTATTAAAAACCGATGAACAGCGCCTGCTGCTGGATAACTTTGCCGGCAATAACGCTCTGCGCAAGGAATTAAATCAGTGTTACCAGCAGTGGCAGAAAAAGTCCGCCGAGTATAAAAAGTTACAACAGGATACTTCCGAACGGGATGCCCGACTGGATCTGCTGCGTTTTCAGGTTCAGGAGCTTCAGGAATTTGATTTACAGGAAAATGAACTGCCACAGCTTGAAGAAGAGCACAAGCGACTGAGCAATGCCAGCCGACTGATAGAAACATCTCAAAGTGCCTATTACCGGCTCAGCGAAGATGAAAACAGCATCAGCAGCCAGATCAGCCATACACTGAATGAGCTCACCGCTCTGGGCGAACTGGACAGCCGGCTTAATCCCGTACTGGAAATGCTTAATAATGCCTTTATTCAGATTGACGAGGCCGGTTCCGAATTACGCCACTATATTGACAGCCTGGAACTGGATCCTGAACGCCTGAACTGGCTGGATCAACGTATTGCCGGCATCTACGATCTGGCCCGAAAACATCATATTGAAGCCGATGAACTTTACACCCATGCTGAAACTCTGAATCAGGAGTTACAGCAACTGGAAAATGCCGACAGTCATCTGGAAACCCTGGAAAAAGAAGTTGAAGAGTTTCGCAAGGCGTATTTTATACTGGCTAAAAAACTCACCGCCGAACGGGAAAAAGCCAGTCAATTGCTGGCTGAACAGGTTATGTCCCATATTCATGAACTGGGCATGGGACATTGTGTTTTTGAAATCCGCCTGCAAAGTACAGACAGTGAGCAACCTCAATTACATGGTATGGAAGTGATTGAGTTTTATGTAACCACCAATCCCGGGCAACCTTTACGGCCTTTATCCAAAGTTGTATCCGGTGGTGAACTGTCCCGTATCAGCCTGGCCATACAGGTCGTAACAGCCCAGTTCAGCGATATTCCTACCCTGATTTTTGATGAAGTGGATGTGGGTATTGGCGGTGGTATTGCAGAAATGGTGGGCAGTAAATTAAGGCTTCTGGGCAGCAATTCCCAGGTACTCTGTGTCACCCACCAGCCTCAGGTCGCCTCTCAGGCTCATTGTCATTATTTTGTAGAAAAACAAAGCGATGACGACAGCACAAAAACAACCATCAAAGTACTTGATAAAGAACAGCGGATAGACGAAATTTCCAGAATGTTGGGGGGAGTAAAAATCACGGCACAAACACGTTCACATGCTAAAGAAATGCTGGAAGGGAAATAAGCGTTCAGCGTTGAGCGTTCAGAAAGAGCTTAGAGTGTTAAGTGTTAAGTGTTAAGTGTTAAGTGTTAAGTGTTAAGTGTTAAGTGTTAAGTGTTAAGTGTTAAGTGTTAAGAAAAAGCTTAACCCCATGTGTCAGGATATATGTAGAAGTTTGTCTAAAAGTTTTCTGGCTCTTTCTTAGTGCTTAATTATAAGTTATGCAACATGAGCCAGTTTTTCAGCAATGACTTCGGACAGAGGCACTTCCAGAAAACAGTCTGTTGAGAACAAATAATCTTCACCGGATTCATCGATAACTCTGATTTGATTATGTTTTAAAGCATCAGGATCAGGCACCACCTCATATAATTTGCGCTTTTCAAGGGATGCTTCATAACCTTTATTATCGACACAAACAACAAATTTGCGCATTTTTCAAAGTGTTAAGTGTTAAGTGTTAAGTGTTAAGTGTTAAGTGTTAAGTGTTAAGTGTTAAGAAAAAACTTAAGGTTTCTTGATGTTCAGTCAAGGAAAATACCAAAATACTTTATATTTACTTAAGGATAAATCCTTAGGCTCTGGCTCTTTCTTAGCGCTTAACACTTAACGCTTAACCCTGCTCTTTCTGACACTCAGGACAAATTCCATAAATATACAAACTGTGATCGGTCATTTTATAACCAAACTTATCAGCTACCCTATGCTGGCAGTTTTCAATGGTTTCTTCCATAAACTCTTCCACCTTGCCGCATTGTACACAGACCAGGTGGTCGTGATGGCTGCCCTGGTTGAGTTCAAAAACCGAGTGGCCTCCTTCAAAATGGTGGCGTGACACCAGACCGGCACCTTCAAACTGGGTCAGGACCCGGTAAACGGTTGCCAGCCCAACATCTTCTCCGGTTTCAAGGAGTTTTTTATAGACATCCTCCGCACTCATATGACGGACATCAGCTCTTTCGAGCAATTCAAGAATTTTCAGGCGTGGCAGGGTTGCTTTTAGGCCGGCTTTTTTAAGATCAATGGTTGTCACGAAACGGGATCCTTAATCTGATACGTTTACAGGCAGGCAATGTAAAGTCTAAAACACATATCTACTGATGCTTTTAGTATAAGAATATTGTATTATCGCACTCTTAATATCAAAGGTAATATCAAAAGCCTAATATCAAACTCATTAAAAAAACAGAAGTTAAACAGTGTACCTGCCTCTGTTAACTATTGATAGTATACATAATTTATTACATAAATCATTAAAGAAATCACAATAGCAATGCGAAATATTATTATTCCCGGTCTCATCCCCTTTGTTCTATTACTCCCCGCCTGCTCCTGGGTACCTGATCTGTCCGATGTGGGGCTGCCGCGAGTTCATAAAGTGGATGTACCACAGGGTAATGTGGTTGAACAGGATCAGATCAACCAGCTGCGTCCCGGAATGAACAAGGAGCAGGTACGTTTTGTCATGGGCACCCCGATGCTGGATGATCCCTTTCACACTGACCGCTGGGATTATATCTACCGTTTCAAACCCGGCTATGGTGAGATTGAATTTAAACAGGCCTCCGTTTATTTTAATGAAGACGGACGCCTGGTCAATATTATCGGCACCTTCCGTCCTGGTGACAAGCCCGAAAAAGTCCACAGCAGTACTGAAATTGTCGTCGTTCCGATAGAGGATTACGAAGAAGAAGCTCAGGGCGAAAAAAGCTACTGGGCTCGTTTTGTTGATTTCTTTGCCTGGACAGACGAACACAGGGGGATCCCTGAGCATGGTGATGTACCAGTGAATCCAAGAGGTGAAGGTGAAGTGGCTCCGGGGACGTTGGAGACTTCTCCTCAGACTAGTGGGGAGTGAGAGCAGCGTTGAGCGTTGAGCGTTCAGCGTTGAGAAAAAGCATAGAGCGTTCAGCGTTCAGCGTTCAGCGTTCAGCGTTCAGAAAAAGCTTAGGAGATAAGTTGTAGATGTAGAAGTCTGTCTAAGAATTTTCTGGCTCTGGCTCTGGCTCTTTCTCAGCGCTGAACGCTCAACGCTCAGCGCTGCTCTTCTCCCCCTTTCTTCATTTTCTTGCCTTCTGCGGCACGTTGTTTTCTGACTTCTTTTGGATCGGCGATTAGTTTTCGGTAGATTTCTACGCGGTCTTTGTGTTCCAGGGGCTTGTCCAGTTTGGTTATTTTGCTGAAAATGCCGACTTTATTTTTGGTCAGGTCTATTTCCGGGAACTCCTGCAGGATGCCTGAGGCTTTTATGGCATCTTCTACTGTGGAGCCTTCGTCCAGTTCTACGGTTTCTATGACCTGTTTGGCCGGGGTGCCGTAGGCTACTTCGACGATAATGGTCTTTGGCGTCTTATTGAGCACCATTTCACTTTCCATTAGCCGGCTCCCTGTCCATAGATATCAAAGGCTCGTTTACAGAAAGCATCGACCATGCTATTGGCAATCTGGCTGAATACCGGGCCGAAGGCCATACTCATGAGTTTACTGGAAAACTCAAATTCCAGATCCAGGGAGATTTTACAGCCGTTTTCATCCAGCGCATCAAAACGCCAGAAGCCCTGTAAATGTTTAAAAGGACCGTCAATGAGGCGCATTTCTATCATTTTATTTTTCTGCATCCGGTTCAAAGTGGTAAAGGTTTTATGCATACCGGTATGACTGATTTCTATCTGCCCTTTTACCTCATCTTCAGTCTGACTTAATACTCTGGAACTGCCGCACCAGGGTAGAAACTCCTGATAGCGATCCACATCTGCGACCAGTTGATACATTTTTTCTGCGCTAAAAGGAATCAGTGCGCTTTTATTAATGGCCGTCACAATTACTACCGTTTATTTTTAATTTTATTCGTTAGTTAAAAAGAGCACTGAAAAATGCATCCAGATCAATACCAAAGATGCTTTCAAAAAAAGCAATAATACCCAGAGCATTCATAAACACAATAATAACCATTATGGGCGCTACATAGCGCACCAGAAAGGACCAGACGCTATACCAGAAAGGCGGGATATTAAGCTCCTGCCTGGAGTATTCTTTTTTCATCAGCCAACCGGCATAAATCGCTATCATTAAACCACCCAGGGGCAACATTATATTGGAGGTCAGATAATCCAGAAAGTCAAAGGCTGTAGCATCTTTTAAGATAACAAACTCACCATATTGGGTATTAATTGAGGTGGAAATGGTAAAGTCACTGGCCAGATTAAATGAGAAAATGGTAAACAGACCGGTAAACCACACCAGCAAACCGGAAATTACTGACATTTTAATGCGTGAAACCTTAAAGGTTTTCATACCCCAGGTGACCGCCGGCTCAATCAGGGAAATACTGGAAGTCCAGGCAGCAAACACCAGCAGCACAAAAAACAGGGTACCGAATAAATCACCATACTGCATATGCCCGAAGGCCAGTGGCAGGGTTTTAAAAATCAGGCCCGGCCCGGCCGAAGGCTCCAGGGCATTGGCAAAAACAATAGGAAAAATAACCATTCCGGCTGTCAGGGCTACTACTGTATCCATAATGGCAACGGAAAAAGAAGCCGTAGCAATTGAGGTATTTTTAGGCAGATAAGATCCATAAACCATAATAGCACCCATACCCAGGCTCAGGGTAAAGAAAGCATGCCCCATAGCACTGAGCACGCCTTTAGTAGATATTTTACTGAAATCAGGCGTAAACAGATAACTTAAACCCTGCTGGAAATAACCGGTTTCCATGGAATAAATCAGCAGTATAATTAACAGCACAAAAAGCAGCGGCATTAAATAAGTCACTGCTTTTTCCAGACCGCCCCGTACACCCCTGGCCACCACGGCCATGGTCATAATCATAAAAATGGTATGCCAGGCCAGCAGACTCTCTGCATTACTTACCAGGCCACCAAAAATAGCGTCCACATTTTCAGCATTCAGACCGTCAAATACCCCGGCAGCCATTCTGGGTACATAGGATAATGCCCAGCCGGCAATAACACTATAGTAGGAAAGGATCAGAAAACCGGCAATAACACCCATCCAGCCTAATAGCCCCCAGGAACGGGAATGGCCGGATTCCCGGGCCAGGTGCTTCATGGTAGTGACCGGATCCTGCTGACCGCGACGGCCAAGCATAATCTCCGCCATCATTATAGGAATACCAATCGCCGCAATAC
>JALTKC010000122.1 GCA_027076245.1 Gammaproteobacteria bacterium | reverse complement strand
GTTGAAGCTGGCGGATCCACTGGATTAAATTAAGTCGGTTTTTCAGGCGCATTTCCCAGAGCCTGTCATCCGGTAATTCCATAATGGATGTCTGTAAAGCCTGCAGTTCTTCCCGCCAGCGTTCCTTGCCGCAAACATCTGTCCACAGCTGATCTGATTTGGCTGAATCCCAACTAGGGATATGAACACCGTTAGTAATATGTCCCACAGGAACTTCTGCAGCAGGCCAGCGTGGAAACAGGCTCTGAAAGAGAGACCGGCTGACTTTTCCGTGTAGTTTACTAACGCCATTAACAGCTATGCTGCCGTGAATGGCCAGCCAGGCCATATTAAAGGCTTCATTAGATTGATCCTGTGACTTTCCAAGTGCCAGTATCTCAGATAGATCGATATTGTAATCTTCCGCCCAGGGTGTTAGGTAATACCGGACAAGATTATTATCAAAACGGTCAAAACCGGCTTCCACGGGAGTATGGGTTGTAAACAGATTGCCTGCTCGTGTAGCCATTAGTGCGGTACTGAAATCCACACCCTGTTCCTGCATAAACAATCGGGCACGTTCAAGAATAGCGAAGGCGGCATGGCCTTCATTTAGATGACAGACGTCCGGCTGCAGGTTCAGCTGATTTAACAGGCTGTAACCGCCAATACCTAATACCATTTCCTGTTTTAAACGTAATTCGGTATCACCACCGTAGAGTTCACTGGTGATCCCCCGGTCGGCAGGATTATTAAGTGGATCATTACTATCAAGCAAATAAAGTGTAATGCGACCAATCTGTACCTGCCAGGTGCGAAGGCGAAGAAGTCGACCAGGAAACTGAATGCTGATGTTAAGCCACTCACCATTTTTATCTCGTACCGGTGTTACCGGCATCTGGCTCGGATCATTAAAGGGATAAAATTCTCTCTGTTCGCCCTGGCGATTAATAGTCTGTCGAAAATAACCCTGTTGATACAACAGGCCGACCGCAACCAGAGGAATACCCAGATCGTTTGAGGTTTTAAGATGATCACCGGCCAGTACACCCAGTCCGCCGGAATACAGGGGCAGTGCTTCGCTAAGGCCATATTCCATGCAAAAATAGGCAACTAGTTTAAGCTTGCTTTGAGGATACTTATGGCTGAACCAGGTTTCCCTGTTCAGAGCAAGATTCTGTTCATCATACAACTGCTTTAACAGCAGGTTAAAATGTTCGTCCTGTGCCAGTTCATTAAGTCGTTTAATACTGACGGTCTGCATAATCATCCACGGATTATGCGTTTGTTCCCATAGTTTATGGTCGATACAGGACCAGAGCTGATCGGCTACATGACTCCATGACCAGCGGATATCCAGAGCCAGTCGCCGTAAATCATTTAACTGTTCAGGCAGATCCGGGCGCAGTTCATAAGACAGGGCATTCATAAACTACTCCTGAGTATATTATTACTATCTACATGAATTACATACGAAATCCGGGATGCATGTCTGTCATTTGCATCCAGAATACGCTGTCAAATAAAAACCACTGGATAAAGATAAAACCACTAATAACCAGTAATATCATAATAACCGTTGCCAGCAGGGCACTGGCAAAGTTATCCACTTCAAAGCCAGGTACAAT
>JALTKC010000121.1 GCA_027076245.1 Gammaproteobacteria bacterium | reverse complement strand
TTTGATATTGAAATTGTGCGTCTGGAAAACGATGAGTCCGGTGTGGAAATGGTATCTCTGGGTGCCATAGATGCCATGATCAGCAATCTGGCGACAGTTAGTTATGCAGTGAAACAAATGGGGATCAGTAATCTCAATATAGTACATGTACCCAAACATGAACATAGAATACTGGAACTTAGTTTTGGAATAAGAAAAGACTGGTTGATTTTACAGAGTATTTTACAGAAAGCCATAGACAGTATTAACCAGAAAGAGAAGGATCATATTTATAATAAGTGGATAAAACTGCAGCCAATTGCCTTCTGGCAGAGTACCCGGTTCTGGTATCCTGTTATTATTATTACATTAATAGTTTTTATTGGTGTATATGCTATTTTAATATGGAACCGAACTTTAAAGCAGAAAATATCTGAACGAACAAGGGCTCTGGAAAAAGCTCAGAAACAACTGATTTATGCAGAAAAAATGGAATCTGTGGGTCGTCTTTCTGCTGGAGTAGCACATGAGGTAAAAAACCCTCTGGCCATACTGCAAATGAGCATTGATTATCTAAAAGGAGAGGATAATGATGAAACAGTCAGCACTATTTTAGATGATATGCAGGATGCGGTAGAACGGGCAGACAGTGTCATAAAGGGATTACTGGATTTTTCCAGAGAAAAAGAACTGCAGATGCAGCGGGATAATATCAATACCGTAATAAAAAACAGCCTCCATCTAATAGAACATGAAATAAAACAGCATAATATCAGTCTTAGTCTGAAACTGGATGAACAATTACCCGATATACCCATGGATAAAAATCGTCTGCAGCAGGTATTTATTAACCTGTTTATGAACGCCATTCAGGCTATGCTAACAGCTGCTAAACAACAGGGTAATATAAATAACAGAGCTCTTAAACTGGCTGTATATTCATCAGTAAATTCAGTGATTGATCCCTGGTTAATAGAAAAGAGTGAAGGCAAGTTTAAAACAGGGCAGACAGTGATAGAAGTTAAAATACTGGATACTGGAACGGGGTTGGATAAACAGCATGAAACTGCAATATTTGAACCCTTTTTTACGACTAAAGCACAGGGTGAAGGTACTGGCCTCGGCTTATCAGTATCCAGAACCATTATTGGATTACATCATGGTATGATAGCCATGCGTAATCGAATGGATAATACAGCAGGAGTGGAAGTAATTATACTGTTTCCACTTAAGAACAAAAATAAGAACAATAAGGACAAACTCCATGACTAAAAAGATACTGGTAGTAGATGACGAAGTTGTTTTAACCAAAATGGTAAAGCTGAATCTGGAACGTACAGGAAATTATACCGTCCTGACGATCAACAAGGGCAGTGAAGCCCTGGCCGCCGCCAGAGAATTTCAACCGGATATGATTTTTATGGATGTTATGATGCCGGATATGAGTGGCGATGAAGCCATCGCTGAAATTCGTGAAGATCCTGAACTGGCCTCTATCCCCTATGTGTTTATGACCGCTATTGTAACCAAAGCAGAAACAGAAGATATGGGGCATAATATCGGCGGTAATGAGTTTCTGGCCAAGCCGGTAAAAACAGAAGAACTAATAGAAACCATAGAGCGCATACTTGGCTGATAAAGACCTTTCTGCAAACTGGTCAGTCTATATAATTGCCTGTACTGACGGTTCCTTATATACCGGTATCAGCACCGATGTAGAACGCCGCTTTGAACAGCATAAAAATAAAAAAGGGGCAAAATATTTTTATTCCCATATTCCAGAAAAGATTGTCTATATAGAAAACAATCACACAAGAAGTTCAGCCAGTAAAAGGGAATACAGTATTAAGGCATTAAGTAAAGCTCAAAAGCAGTTGTTAATTAAATTATAAAGTAACAGATTAGCGACTCTGGGTTAAATTTAGATGTTTAACTACACTCAGAAAATTATCAACAGTCTTTTGGGTCACTTGTTTACCATAACGAATTTGTAAATATAAATTAAAAATAGAATTTAATTCGTCGGTGTGTTCAGGAAACCTGATTACTGCTCTTTTATAAATCGATTCTGGCCCGTCAGAAGGTAAAATAATCATTCCGGATTTATTGAGTTTTTGAATTAATTTTTGATAACTGATTATGACTGGATCGATCAGTTTTCTGTTTTTATATCGGTAAACCCCGTATAAAATAAGGGCTAGTATCCCAGTACTGCTGATTAATAAGACAATCAGCGTTTGCCAGTTAGCGGAAAGTCCCAGAAGTTTTAGAAAAAGCTGCTGCTGAGTTTTATCATAACCCAGAATCCATTTATTCCAGCTGTGTTTTAAATTATCCAGCGTCTGGCTGAGGTAACGGCCCAGATTATAAAGCTCTGTTTTCTGCCGGGCCGTTAACTGAGGCAGATCAGGAAGATTCAAAGAAGAATAATTTAAACGCTCCAGGTTGGTATCAAAAATATCCTGTTCAATCCGTGACGGTGGGATCATGGCTGTCGGATCAACCCTTAGCCAGCCTTTATTTTTTATCCAGACTTCGGCCCAGGCATGGGCATTGGACTGGCGAACAATATAATAATTTCCGACTTCATTTTTTTCTATGCCCTGATAACCGGTGACCACCCGAGCCGGAATACCGGCGGCACGCATCAGTAATACAAAACTGCTGGCATAATGCTCACAAAAGCCCCGACGTTTATCAAATAAAAATTCATCAGCAGGATTGTCCAGCATAATATCGGGCTTTTTAGTATAAAAAAACGGCTGGTTTTTAAAATAATTCAAAGCTTTTAAAACTATCTGTTCTTTTTCGTTAAACTGTTTAGCCCATTGTTTTCCCAGTGCCAGAGTTTGTGGATTATTATCCGGGTATTTTAAATTAGCTTTTAATTCAGCAGGGTTTATAGCCGGTACTGTAAAGCGGGTCATGGAAGTCAGCCGGTACTGAATTAACTGGTTGATATTGTTTTTATTAATAAGCTGCAAATCATTACTTATAAAATAACCGCTGATGGTATCACCGGAAATATCCACCGGCATTTCCAGAGCAAACAGCCATTTCTGACGGGTGGGTTCCAGAGTAATGGTATATTGAACTGGATCGGAGATTTCAGTCAGAATGCGGTTTAATGGTTTTTTTAAAGGTTGTTGTTTTTTTTGCGTCCATAAAAAACCATCGGTCTGAGAAAGTACCGGGCCGCGCCAGTACAGTCTGTCGGAGGCAGGCACCGGTGAAACAAAATCGACCCTAAAGGCAATTTCATCAGAGTCCACCAGTTCAGATACACTGCCGGGAAACATTTCGTCAGAAATGCCGGTTTTATTAATCTGTCCGTCTTCCGGTAAACTCCATAAAGGGCCGGGAATGCGCGGGAAAAATAAAAACAGCGCTATGGCAAAAGGGAGTGCTTTTAAAAAAATACCGCTGATCAGTTTAAAACTGGTTTTTATAGCCAGGCTGTCCTGGGGTTTTCGATTAAAAGCCAGCAATAATAAGCTGAGTATAAAGGTATTAATGAGTGCATAGAGACTTAATAAAAAATCCTGACTGTTAAGAAAATGGGTAATAATAATAAAATAACCCAGAAAGATAATTAAAAAGACATTTCTTCTGTCCTGCTCATTTTTAATTTCCAGAAACTTAAGGGTTAACATTAAGCAAAACAGTGTCAGAGAGGCTTTTTGAGAAAAAGTAAAACCGTACTGGCTTATCAGTAAAAACAGGGCAATCAATACCAGAAAAAAACGTATGATACGGCCTGGTAAATGAACCCGTCCAAGACTGTGTAAAAAAGACCAGAACAGCACTGCGACTATAAAAATACTGATGAAGAGACTGATAGTCATTAACAGTGGCAACATAGTAAACAACACAATGGCAGGTAACAGGCTGTAAATTCCGGGAGCCGAATTTGATAAGGATTGTATAGAAAAAGATTTAATCAACAGTCTATTACTCACTACTTTCTGGGAGCGCGGGCATCCTGCCCGCGCTCCCAGGTTTAAAATATTTTGTTAATAAATGGATGAACACTAATTAAGAGCCTTCAGCCATAAGGAGCCATCAGCTATAAAGCGCCAGTGTCTTAAGACACTTATGGTAATGCTTTTGACCTGTGCTGATATTGATGGTTTTTCCAGGCAGGATCAGGCCGTAACGATCACCATTTTGTTCAGCATCAATAATTAAACGGCATAACTGACTGAGTTTCTGTTCCGTATGGCCGGACAGCTCGGACCAGTTAAGCCAGTAGTCCCGGTGACTGCTGCCGGAAAAGGTTTTACTGAGCAGACCCTGTTCTTTGGCCCAGGCTTTCCAGTGAATATGACTTAAGGGTTCGCCCTGTTGATAGTCCTTAAAACCGCTGAAATCTTCCATACCCCTGCCATAGGGATTACTGCCTTCACTTTCACCGCCCTGATAGGGAACAAAGTTCGGTACCGGTTCTGGTGCAGGATACACAATACCGTCCTGGGTTAATTCAATATTGGCCCAGGCCCGAAACAGACCCAGGGGAAAGCGGCTGGCGATCACCAGTGGTTTTAATTTAAAGTAACCGCGTTTGTGTGCAACAGAATGTATATGAACAGTTGAAACTTCATTCTTTTTTACATCAGCATATACGTCGGGATCCTCTTTATTAGCGTGCAGGCTAACCGCGATGGAATAACGTGTTCTGGGTGAGTGGATATTTAAAGGAATATCCACAGGCTGCAACAGAAAAACCGGTCTGACATGGCCAATGGAAAACTGCAGACCCAGCAAATTTTGCTGAGTCATATACATGGAAATAACCGCCACACAAGCCATAAGAAAGGTAAAAAAGAAAATCAGGGAATTATTAAAATTAATAGCGGCGGCCAGCATAACCAGGATCAGCAGGGCAAAAATAACCCCTTCCCGGGTGGGAAGAATATAAATATTACGGGACTTCAGGGTAAAACTATCCTGGGGATGGATACGTTTAAGCAACAGCTTTTGAAGTGTGTTTACTATATCCATTAAAAAACGTCCAGCAAAATTAAATCAGGCTATAAGGCATCAGGGGATAGGAATTTCATTAAACAGAGTCATAATCTGCTGTTCGCTACTGTTTTGATCAGAATTAGCCACCAGACGATGCAGTATAACTGAGCCCAGTACAGCTTTAATATCATCCGGTATGACCATTTCCCGTTGATGAATAAATGCCCAGGCCTGGGCAGAACGTAACAGGGCCAGGCCGGCACGGGGAGACAGGCCGGTTAAAAAATGGGTGCTGTGTCTGGAAAAATCCAGAATATCCTGAACATAATCCAGCAGGGCGGAGGAAACATGGACCTGACGGATCTGAGCCTGCATGGCCAGTAGCTGTTTAGTATTAAATACCGGCTTAATGGTTTTAAGCAGTTCCCGCCGGTCAGCACCGCTTAAAATATCCCGTTCCGTTTTGCGATCCGGATAACCCAGGCTGATGCGCATTAAAAACCGATCCAGCTGGGATTCAGGCAGGGGAAAGGTGCCCATCTGGGTATGAGGATTCTGGGTGGCAATAACAAAAAAAGGTTCTTCCAGAGGATAGGTTTTACCATCCATAGTAATCTGCTTTTCTTCCATGGCCTCCAGCAGCGCACTCTGGGTTTTGGCTGTAGCCCGGTTTATTTCATCAGCCAGTACCAGCTGACTGAATACCGGCCCAGGATGAAAGCGGAATTCCGAGGTGTTTTTATCAAAAATGGAGATGCCGATAATATCGGCAGGCAGCATGTCGCTGGTAAACTGGATGCGGGAATACTGTAAATCAAACAGGCGGGCCAGCAGATGAGCCAGGGTGGTTTTACCCATACCCGGTAAATCTTCAATCAGCAAATGACCGCGGCCCAGCAGGCAGGCAATAGCCAGTTTCAGCTGCTGTTCCTTGCCTGAGATAATGGTACCGGCGGTGTGTAAAAGTTTTTCCATCATGGGCTTTATTTATGTGTAGTCGTTTATGCCTGTTCTATTTCCGCATCACTGCTTAAAAGAATAGCAATCCAGCGGGTATTGTCATTATTATCCATAATAATTTTTAGTGTCATGGTTAACGGTACAGACAAAAACATACCCACCGGCCCTAACAGCCAGCCCCAGAAGACTAAGGACAGAAATACCACCAGAGTGGAAAGTCCAAGATTGCGTCCCATGAGTTTGGGCTCCAGGAAATTCCCTACGATATTATTGACCAGCAGATACAGAATAATAACCTCAGCAGCCGCTACAAAACCAAACTGAACCAGAGCCAGTAAAATAACGGGTACTGCTGCCAGAATGGAACCGATATTGGGTACAAAATTAAGCAGAAAAACCACCAGACCCCATAATAAGGGAAAATCAATACCCATCAGACTTAACACCAGAATAATGGGAATGGCGGTAATAATACTGGTGATGGTTTTGATTTTAAAATATTTATTAATGGTGCCAGTGACATTCGATAAATTGGCCATGGTCTGACCTGGATTACTGGAAATTATCCGGAACTTGTTATTAAAGGAACTCAACTCCAGCAATAAAAAAATCACCATCATTAAAATCAGGAAAATATTGGTCAGGGCACCCAGAAACTGATTAAACGTAGAGCCGACAAACCCCATAACCTTGCCCAGATTGGCGGTCTGCACCATTTCATCAATATTGATATTCAGCCCAATTTTATTCAGGGAAAATACCATGGATTGAGTAATAAGCTGCAGGCGCTCCTGATATTCAGGCAGGTTATCGGAAAAGCGGTGTATAGAGGTGCTTAATACGGAAGTAATAATGACACCAAAAGTAACAATACCAAAAATAATAAGCGTGACGGAAATACCTGAAGGGACTTTACGCTCAGTCAGCCAGAGCATGGCCGGGGCACTGATAGCTGTAATAAACAGCGCAATCAGCATGGGAGATATAATATTTTCTGCGTATTTTACCCCGCTAAGAATAATA